>JAAYZB010000065.1 GCA_012515085.1 Acholeplasmataceae bacterium | reverse complement strand
GTTGTCCAAGGCTTTCACCATGATCTTCTTTATTCCGATCGATCTCTCGTCAAAGAAATCAATTGGATTTCAGGAAATCCACCGGATAGCGATATTCCAATGACCGCCAAGTTCCGTTATCGACAAAAAGACGTGGAAGTATCTTTGGAGTCTAGCTCTTCAGGTGAAACTTGGGTAAGATACCCTTCCCGCGCTCGTGCAGTGACCCCTGGACAAGCATGTGTCTTTTATCAGGGGGATCGTTGTCTCGGAGGAGGCACCATCGATATGGTCTTTTGTGGAGATGAAACCCGAGGAGGTCGGTTACCGAATGAGTAAAATTGGTCTATGCCTATCTGGCGGCGGGGCCCGCGGCGCCTTCCAAGTGGGGGTTATGAAAGCACTGACAGAATTGGGAATCGCTCCCAAGATTACCGCCTATTCCGGGACATCGATTGGATCGGTCAATGCCAGTTTTTTTGCGACGAAATCAATTGATGAGATTATCTCGATCTGGGAAAGCATCTCTCCTGAAAGCATGAAAAGAACCGAGTCTTATTTTCGTAATCTCATTCGAGATCATCCAAAAGTCACGGAAACCGGGCTCTTCGACATCAGTGATCTCGAACAGATCATTCAAAATCACTTGGTCCCCCCTTTGATCAAAGAAAAAGAAATCTACGTCACCTTGTCAGAAGGCGGAGCTGTAGGAGAGGGCTTCTTTGGCTTGTTGAAGGCTTCGTATAATCACTACATCAAGAAAGACGCGAAGGCGGTCTATATTCCGCTTCATAAGCAATCGGAGGAGGATATGATCCGCTTTATTCTCGCCTCTTGTTCCATTCCGATCGTCTTTCCTGGTGTCTCGATCGGTTCGGTCAATTACTTTGATGGTGGGTTATATGACAATGTCCCTGTCAAACCATTGGTTGATGCGGGATGCAATCTCATTATTGTTGTGCACTTGCATCGGATTCATTTCTTTGACCACAAAAAATTCCCTCACATCATTTTTCATGAAATTCGCCACCAAGGTGGCCTCGGTGGAATTCTTAATTTTGATCCAGAACGGGCTAAGCACACGATTCAACTAGGTTATCAGGATACCCTGGATTATTGTGCAAAAACCCCGATCGTTGAATGAAATAGCAGGAAAAAACCTCCTCTGACGTATTATGTTAGCGACAAAGGAGGTTTTTTTTATGAAAAAAATAATCATTATCGCGATACTCAGTTGTTGGATGATCCCCACTGTTTTGATTCATGTCCAGGCAGAAGAATACACGAATTATCAAGAAATCATTTTTGAAAATGACGAGGCAAAACTGCTCAAAGAGTATTCTTCCGTGGATTACTCTGCCTATTATGATCAAATGAACAAAAGCCGTTTCATGGGCTGGAAATTGTTGATCGTCACTCAGAATGAACCAGTCGAATTTGTTTCCGAAACAAAATTACGGATTTTCAACAATGGATTCAGCACAATCAAGCACGATGTTGAACTCACGACCAAAGCCGAAACAAAATATCAGATCAGTGCGTCCGGATCTATCAGCACCAGTTTAAAGGGAGACATCAAAAAATTCAAGGGGACATTGGATGCGGACATCAAAGCTTCGGTATCTTATGCGGAAACCTTGACCACCTCCGAATCCTACCGTTTTACCATCATTGTCGATCCCAAAACCTACGTGACGATCATCACCCGAGGTTTGGGGGAAATCAACAACGGCGTCGCAAAAAACTATTTCTTTTGGATCGAAACAAAGCGAGGTGGCTGGGAAACCTTTTCTGTCACAACGGAGTATTATGAGATCGTCAAGGAAAAAATCCGATGAAAAAAGTGGCTTTTTGTTTACTTGCACTTTATTTGATCATTGTTGTGCTTGTCTTGTTTTTCGATCAAAAACCGGCACAGGAAATTGCGATTTTGCATGTCAAATCAAATCGAGCGGTCTTATTGGGGTCGGCAGAGGAGTGTCTGGATGTTGTTCTTTATCTCAGCGACACCGATTCATTTTTTACCGATGAACAAAATATCGTCTCAGTGATGATCCAAGACGATAACCAATTGGTTGCGGCGAGTGTCAGGAGTATTCTTCTCGATTCCCGCCCCGTGATAATCGATACGACACGTTATTATCCTTTTACATTTCAATTGGTGTTTGATCAGGTGATCAGCTCCGGTGGTCAACTCATCTTTTTCCATCCTCATTGCCTTTTCACCTATCAAAACGAGGAATTGCTCGATATCGAAATGGGAGATCTGACACTTTCATTTATGGAGATCAGTCCCATCGAACATTTGGATTTCACACGGCTATATGGCATGATGAATACATCCTCTGACCGCCAATTTTTAAATGGTATTGTCATTGGTTTGAAAAAGTATCCGTTAGGAGACATTTCTCTGGAATCCTTTGAGTCCACGTTGCCGAACCTACTGCTGGACCTATCCCAAGCTCAGATAATTGCCGAGCCTATTTCCCCGTTCACAGACATCTCCGAACTGCTTCAAAAACCATATTTTCCAATTTTATCCGAAGAGTCTGTCTTGTCCACTTCTTTAATCTTGAAGGCTGAAGAAACTCTCTTGTTCATACCGATCTTCTATCGGGATCTAACGCTGAAAACCGAGCAATTCCCCTTGGTGATACATTATTCATATGCCGGAAACGCCTATACTTTTATCCTGGATGATTTTATTTATTATCAAGATCATGATTATAAATTAGCAAGTGAGAGCGATGTCTGGGAATATTTATATCGATATTGATCACGTTTCCAAACGCTATCAGCGCGGATATGCCATCCAGGATATCACTCTTCGCTTTGAGAGCGGGCGATTGAATTTATTGGTGGGTGCGAATGGCTCGGGAAAGACCACCTTGCTGAAATGTATCATGGGCTTGCTTCATTATGAAGGCGCAATCAAAAGGCATCCAGGGAAAATCGGATACGCCCCCGAAGAATATGTCATGCCGCAATTCATGACAGCCATGGGCTTCTTAAGAAGTATCGGCCGAGTGAAAAAGGCGGATATCGCTACTATCAATACCTTATTGATGCGGAAATTTGAATTGCTTGATTTGCTCAGCGTTGCCGGTAAGCCGATTGGTCAACTATCCAATGGCATGCGCCAAAAAGTCAACCTGATTCAAGCAATGATCCATCAACCTGAGATTTTGTTGTTTGACGAGCCCTTGAGCGCACTCGATCAAACCTGTCAAGAAATCGTGATTCAATGGCTGAAAGAAGAAGCAAAGCGAAAACTGGTCGTGGTGTCTACTCATTATCCCGAACGTTACAAGATTCGCAATCGCGTCACCTATGAGATAGTATCTGGGCGACTTAAACAAAATGGCTTGGATTAATTTGCAACTGTCGCTTCTTTTCAGTAAGAAGACCGTGGGACTGATGTGTCTTTTTGTCTTGATATCGGTCGTCATATATGTCACCCAGGCCAATTTGCAGTTGTCAATCTCGGAAATGGATTGTTATCGCGAATTCTATGCCCAGGAATTTTTAAACGCATCGATAATGGCAACTAAGTTCATCACCGTGACCATCCATATCCTCATCATCTCGCAATCTTGTTCGAACCAAGCCAATCGATTTGCCCTTTTACTCATTACCGGTCAGCCATCGAAAATTCCGTTTCTGCTCTCGAAATGCCTTGCTTTTCTGTTGGCAACCGCCTTGTTTTCCTTGACACAAGGTTTCTTATTGACTGGTTTGATCCTGATTTTCACTCCCTACCGTTATCCAGCAATGACTCTCATAAATCTGTTGGCTTCGATCTATTTGGAAGCCGTTGTTTTCGCCTTCGTACAAATGATTCTGATGAAACTGACAGGCCTTGCTTTGTCTTCGGCGATTCCGCTTTGTCT
>JAAYZB010000064.1 GCA_012515085.1 Acholeplasmataceae bacterium | reverse complement strand
TTATACCATAACATTTAGCACTGTCAAGACATGAGTGCTAATAGGTTGTAAGAACTAGTGAAGATTTTTTTGAAACAACTTCCGCTGCCATAATATTGATCCGACAATCAGACAGAAGGCCATCGATGCGGCCATATAGGGAAGATTATAAAGGATAAAAGAGTAAACCCAAGGGTCTTTTCCTTCCATCAATGCATATTCACTGAAAAAAATGATACCAGAGAATCCATGGGCAAGATAACGAAGGAATGAGCCGAGTACGATGCCGGCAAGAAATCGTCCCAACCGATTGGTTTGATCTTTGAACACGCCCGACAATCCGACCACTCCATAGGCAATCGGATAATCGAGCAGGTATTGAATCGGATGAATGATGTATGGATTGTTGAGAGTGCTTAAAAATCCTAAGGCCAAGCCCGATAGCACTCCGACTTTCCAATCAAAGCGCAATCCAATCACAAAAATTGGCAACATGGCGAGCGAAATCGACCCCCCGTACAAAAATGGTGAAGGAATGATCGATGCAATCAAATCAAGCACAAATGCAATCGCAATCAATAAAGCAATTTCGGTCAATTTACGGATTTCAAATCGATTGGTCATTTTTTCTCACTCTCTTTTCTCTCTTATAAAAAATATAAACAAAAGTCAGTCCAACGAAGAGGGACTGACTTGAAAAGATCAGTACATAATGAACCTACGCTGGCATTACCCAGATCAGGTCAGGTCGATGGCGGGATAGCCATCCTCTCAGCCCGGTTCCCCGAGCCCCCCTCTTGTATATAATATAATTGTATTATATCACTAATATATCGTGAAGACAAGAATACTTACGCACCAATCACTTCGAAGATGATTGGCTGAATCCGAGGAGTATCTTCGGTGATCACAAAAGCCTCCTCCAAACTGGCAATGATATCAGCGGATACCGGCCTATTCGCATAAATCGTAGCAAGTGTTTCTCCGCATGCAACTCGATCCCCAATTTTACGATTTAAAACGATACCTACCATCGGATCAATGATATCTTCTTTCGTTTCTCTTCCACCGCCGAGTTTCATTGATACCAAGCCGATATTATAAGCTTTGATTTTTTGGACAATACCGCTTTTTTTAGCCAAGAAGGGGATTTGTTCATTGGCTTGGACAAACGTTGCTAAATCAGCAATTTGACCGCCTTGAGCTTGAATAAATTCAGTGAATTTCCCCAAGGCCTTTCCATTATGCAAGTTTTCTCTGGCCATCCTTTTCCCATCGGAGAGCGTTTTTACGATTCCCGCATGCTTTAACATCATTGCGGCAATCTCCACACAAAGCGTCGTGAGATCCTCCGGACCATTGCCGGATAATGTCTCAATAGCCTCCTTGACTTCTAACCGATTGCCAATTGCTCGCCCGAGCGGTTGTTCCATACCGGTGAGAAAAGCCGTGACTTTCTTGTTAAACCCGTTGCCGATGGAGACCATCACTTCGGAAAGGCGTCTGGCGTCGTCGATGGTTTTCATAAATGCACCATCGCCGATCTTAATGTCTAGGCAGATGACATCAGCGCCCGCCGCTAATTTTTTGGACATGATGGAAGATGCAATCAATGGAATTGAGGGAACCGATCCGGTCACATCCCGAAGAGCATACAGCATTTTATCAGCCGGCACAATTTCGCCAGTTTGGCCTGCAACCGCAATATTGATGCGGTTGACTTGATCCACAAACTCTTTTTCTGTCAAATCGATCCGACAGCCATCGATGGATTCCAATTTATCCAGTGTTCCGCCGGTATGACCCAGTCCTCTGCCCGAGAGTTTTGCGACTTTGACCCCAAGCGAGGCCGCTAACGGGCCTAAAATCAGCGTGGTTTTGTCGCCAACGCCACCGGTGGAATGTTTGTCTACTTTGACACCGGGAATGTGCGACAAATCCATAACATCGCCGCTATATAGCATGGCCTCGGTCAAATAGGTGACTTCTTCGGTTTCCATACCTTGAAAATAGATTGCCATCAGCAACGCACTCATCTGATAATCTGGAATCTCGCCTTTGACATAACCATTAATCGCATATTGGACTTCCGCTTTGGTGAGTCTCAGTCCATCGCGCTTTTTTTCAATGATATCAATCATTCGCATTCATGATCACCCCGTATGAAAAATTATA
>JAAYZB010000063.1 GCA_012515085.1 Acholeplasmataceae bacterium | reverse complement strand
CATATTGCCAAAGGCCCATACCGGCTTCTAAGACGATCTTGTCGCCAGCTTTGAAGTTGGTATTGTCAAACCAGAACTCGTAACGCCCTCCGCCCAAGTTTTTGATGGAGGTAATATGTGTGTATTCGCCAAAGACCGAGACTTTGCTTTGGACTTGGGCAAGTGCTTCTTCTTTTATATTCAAATACTGGCTGATGTCAGGAGAATCAAAGACGACATAGAAATTTCCCCAACCGGAATTGTTGCCAAAATCACTGCCAGCGGTTGTACCTCTTGCCGCAATTGCCGGAACTGCCACCACTTCAACGGTGAAAGTATCCGAGAAAGCGCCATCGGTAAGAGTCAGCGTGTAATTACCAATGGTGTCTTTATCAAAGGTTCCCGATATCTTTTCTGGAGTGATGATAATTGCTGCCCCGGTGCCACCACCGTCATAAGAAACCACGGCTGTCAGTTTTGACAAATCATACTCGTACCCTTTGAATGTGGTAATTTTCTTTTCCGGTGTCGTAATCAAGATGCCGGTTTGCTCGGCGGCTGCCGGAGAAACACTTACATTGATCACTTCAGTGACACTGCCCGCATAGATGGTGATCGTCGTCGATCCTTCGGCTACCGCGGTCACAAGACCGCTTGAAGAGACCGAAGCGATCCCCGCATCGGCGCTTTCAAATAGGACTATTGGATTCGCCGTTTCAGGAGTCAGAGTCGACACTACTTGATGCGTCGCTCCACCAACGGTAAGTTCCAGGGTGTTGTCATCAACGGTGATGTCCGTTGCCGGAGTATAGAGATCCCAATAGCCACCGGTTGTAACGTTACCGCGAAAAACATACGTTTTCTCGGTGACGACTATCGGAGGAAATGCATGCGAATCCGATGTACGGATGACTTGGAACCCGGATTGGAATGTCAAGGTATAGCCATAGTAATTATAACCTTGGCCCCGGTTGATCGCAATTTGATCACCGACGGTTTCCGCAAGAGTGATGGGGACCACTACTCCCTTGGCATTCTTGAGCACCAATTTGGAGGTGTCAATCGCTTCCCAATAGGTGCCAAGAGCGAGTCCGGGAGTGAACTCTACAGCGATTCCTTCTCCCCAACCACCGGCGATGTTGGTGGACAAAACGCCGGTTACTTCCGTATCCGATGCTTGGACTCTCAGAGTCGAGACGGATACAGCAAAGGCAAAAACAAGTGATGTAAAAAGAAATAACTTTAAAAAGCTTTTTTTCATACAATGTTCTGCGTGCAATAATGAAGGGGTTCGGACAAGTGAGCACGCTTTCCTTTCTTCTTATTATCCGAAACCCGGTATTCAACTGTGATTGTTTACATCAATTAACGTACTCGACCAGGTATTGCCACGATTGTCAATGACTGAGAGGTAATAATAGGTCGTCCCCTCGGGCAAGTTATAACTTAACTCTACCGAATCCTGTGAACCCCGTCTTTTTGACCAACTGGTTTGAAGTGATAGCGGTTCCGTCGTATAGATGAGATAAGATTCAATCAGGGTGAGATCCTCGGGAATAAAGAGAGTGGCATTACCCAGTGATACTTCCGTAAAGTGAACTAAGGATTGTTGCGCAATCAGCCGATCGGCAGCCTCGTAAGGTTCACTCGCTGCGACGGCATCCGCATGAGAATGCGGCCAATCTTTGATGACGGTGAGGGAGCCATTCTTCACTCGGCTCAGCGTCAAGGCAATGCTGTCCAAACGACAATGAGCATCCGTATTCGAAACCACAAAGTGAATCGGCATCGAAACCGTTTGTAAGGCTAGGTCGGAATCCCAGATCAAAGCATCCGGATGATTCTCTAAATAACCGCTGATACTTGTGAATGTCCCGGTTTGATTAAGTGAGCAATAAATCGGAATCAAAAACGCAAACCGGTCATCATACCCCCCGACAATCGAGGTGATGATGCCACCCCAACTGATGCCTACGAGTCCAATTTTCAAAGGATCTACGCCTGTGACACTCCTCAAGAAAGTGTGGGCGAGAATCACGGTCCTTGTGGCATAATGCATCCAGGTCTCCTCAAGAGGTAAAGAGGCATCGGCATAGTTCGAGTTTTTTGGCGTTGGATACATTGAATTGGTATAGAGATTTTGAGGAAAGTCGTTCAATGTTCCTTCTGGCTTGGGTATGTGTCCTTCCAAATCGATGGCAAGGGCAATGTATCCTCGATCCATCCACTGGTTGACCCATTCACGATAACTTGTGCCACCGCCGCCGTGTAATAATATAACGGCTCTTCCATCCCCATTATCGGGAATGCCCAAATAAGAAAACGCGTAACTTTCTTGATTGTTGACATCGGAACGAATCCAGATTGCTTGAATCCCCTCTTCGGTCACGTCCCGACTTGGATCGGCAAAAGTAATATTTTGTGTCCATAGATCAGCGCTATAGGCGACTCCTTCGGAATAGGCTGGCGCATTATGGGTGATGCGGTTTGTAGACATTTTTGTTGTCACTTCCGTTTTGGTTTGACAGGCCACGAGGAATAAGGCCAAAAACAAATAACAACTGACTGCGAGCTTTTTCATCGCTAGTACGAATAACCCAGACGGCCAAGAGGCGCAGAATCGCCCGTGACATAGTAATCCATGATGTCATCATAATGGGTGACATTATCAGCAACTTTAAAGTCAAAATGAACGTTGTCAGCCGTCAAACCGAGGTGCGCCAAGGGAATCTTCACTTGCATCACGTTTCCTTGGATTGAATAATCGATATTGCCAACCGTCTCGAACTGATAACCGCCGGTTGAACGTTCGATGGATGTTGTATTCGTTTCCGGATGGCGATTGATGATGTATTGATATCCCGCAAAACTGGGGGACGATCCCGAGGTCGATAACAAGATGTTCATCCAATTGAGATCGGAGCCGTTGTATGCCGTGATTGGATCCAATGTTTTGATATAAATGTATACGTTGTTTTTATCATTGGCGATTTTGATATCGGTGATGTCGTTGCGGTTGCTGTTGTCCACATAGCGGTTGACGTTCACGGCATCAATGAAATCCCGTGGCATCGCATCTCCTTGAAAATCCTGGTAATGGTCTTTCACATAGTTCCAGACCAACATGGAATTGGAATCGGTGATATCGATCGTGCGCAAAGTCCGCTGGTAATTCTTCGCGGGTTCATATTTGAATTCGCGGATATTTTTGACGAGTTGAAGGTAAAAGTTGTCGTTATAGCCACCTTTCATCATTTCAATGTCGCGGGAATACTCTTCATTGAATACATCCACGAATTGAACAGTGCCACCCAAATTCAACTTGATGGCCATCCATTCGTTGAAGCTGGTAACGAGAACATTATTGACGAGTGAATCGTTTTCAAAGACCGTGTTCCACATATCCTGGAAGCTATGGCCGCTCAAATAATCGTCTTCCACGGTTCCGGTCACGTTGTTATAGCCTCGAGAGGATTCCGGGTCCATAAAACTCGCGCTGATCCGCGAATGCGAATGTTGGGCGACCGGAACGGCAATGCTGCCGTCATGGATCCGCTGAGGATAGTCCCAACTCATCCAAGGAATGGAATTATCATTGTGCATCCCATTCGGCCATTCGGATTCTTTGACATCGAAGAATTCACGCATCGGTTCGGAGATGTAATTTGAGAAACTCGCATTAAAGCGCGTTTGATCGGACGCATTCTCGTTATCAGGTGTAATGCCGATGATAAGCGGCTTGCCATTGGGTTGAAACCATAAACTCTGATATTTTTCGGTTTGGTAGATAGCAGAATAGATTGCATCGACGGTGTTTCCAGAGAAACTGTTCGTATAAAAGACGATTTTTGGAACATCAAATCCTTGATTTTGATATTTCAATAAAAGATCTAATAAAGTATTCAAGACTTCGGGATAGATGGCGTTATTGGTCGCATCAAAACAGAGATAATCCACTCCCGCCATCGTCAAGAGTTCGATATGTCTAGTAAGCACCCAAGGGTCCTGCATGTTGTAATATCCATAGAGGGGCTCGCCCCAGAAATGAAATTCATCCGTTCGCGAAATATCGCTTCCAGCAGGATCAAATAGGGTTTCCTCTCCTGCTGGCGTCTCCATCAGGTGGCTGATATTATAGATGGCGCTTTGTTGGTGAGTGTGTTGCCCCAACCAAAGCGAATAAAACAATCCGACATATCGGTCCTTATCCGTTTTAGGACCATCGACAGGGCTGATTTTTCGTCCTAACGCATCAGTTCCCGATAATTGAGTCATGGCAAGCTCCATTCCACTTAAATTTCTGGTATCCACTTCGACTGCATTCGTCGTCGTTGAATCACTGCATGCGGCGAGGAGAAAAATCATCAGACTGCCCAGTGCCAGAATCATTAATCGTTTAGTTTGAAAGCGTTTAATGCCCATAATCATACCCCAAGCGGCCAATCGGCGCGCTATCTCCTGATACATAGTAGTCCATGATATCGTCGTAATGCGTAATATTGTCCGCAACTTTGATTTGAACATGAACATTCGACCGCGATAACCCCAGCGTCTTCAAAGGAATCGCAATTTGCATGATATTTCCTTCCACAGCGAACGACGCGTCGCCAACGATTTCATAAGCATATCCACCGGTGGATTGTTCGATCGATGTGACAGTGGTTCCCGGATGACGGTTGATGATATAATCAAACCCGCCAAAGGTATTTTCCGATAATCCGGTTCCCAATAAGACATTCATCCAGTTCAGGCTTGAGCCATCATACGCGGTGATCGGATCTAAAGTTTCCACTCTTAAGTAGAGATTTTTCTTATCATGAGTCACTTGGACTTTGGTGATATCGTTGCGATTTGAATTGTCGGTATAGGTTTTACTACCGGAAGCATTCGGATAAGAGCGCGCTATGGCATCACCGGCAAAATCCCGATAGGTCGCTACCACGTCACCCCAAAGGGGATCGGCGATATCCGCAACATCAATGGTGACTAACGGATATTGATAATGATTGGGAAGTGTCGTTTTGAACTCACGGACATTCATCACGGTTTGAAGGTAGTAATTATCGCCATAGCCGTTTTTGACCATTTCGATATCTCGGGAGTATTCTTCATTGAAGGTATCCACGAAAAAGACACTTTGGCCATCTGAATACTTGATGGCGATCCATTCATTGAAGCCTGTGAGGAAGACGTTGTCGACTTGATCAGGATTGGCAAATACCGTTTGCCATTGTCCTTGGTAATTGGTGCCTAAATTCAAGTTTTCCGATTTGTTTTGGAAAAGCGAGTAATCGAATCCACGTCCGTTGTTCGACCTCTCCCTCTCACTCATCCGAGCTCCCGGGTGTTGCGCCAAGGAAACCGACATAGTGCCGCTATAGTTGGTTTGCGGATAATCCCAATCCATCCAGGGGAATCCGTTTTCTAAGTCTTTATCATAGCCATAAGGCCACTGCGATTCTCGAAAATCAAAGAAATCAAAATACAGTTCGCGTTCGGCTTCGGTCAATTCCGAGCTAACACCAATGATCAATGGCTTTTCATCAAAGGAAAACCAAAGATCGGCATACCGTCCATCCTTGTACCACAAGTCGTAACAGCGATTGATGGTGACGCGTGATCCGGAATTGGTATAGAAGGCTACTTTCGGTACATCAAATCCCTGATTTTGGAATTTTTGCAGTTCTTCAAAGAGCGCATTGATCGCTTCGGTATAAATCACGGAATTTGTGAGATCATAGACCAAATAGTCGACACCCGCCATGGTCAAAAGCTCAATATGTCTGGTGATGACCCAAGGATCCGTCGACTGATAATACCCGTAAAGGGGTTCACCCCAATAGTGAAATTTTTCGAGCGGACTATCCGGTGTCCCATCGATATTGAAGAGTGCTTCCGGGTCAAATTGCAACAATTCGGTGATGTTATAAATACCAGCGGTATGATACCCATGCCAGATATGATAAAACATCCCAATATACTTGCCATTTTCTTGATCACCGGTTCGAATGATCCGTCCTAAAGCATCCGTTGAGGCCAGATTCAAAACAGTATATTCGGTTTCAGAGAGTTCACGAGTATCTTGAATCCGGTCGAATTCGTCGCCTTGGCAACCAAGAATGGACACCCCCAGCAAAAATATGGCACAGATTAATAATCCTTTTTTCATAAAATGCTCCTCTCTAATTTTTTAACCTTTGGACCCGGTCAGAGTCACGCCCTCGATCAACTGCTTCTGGAAGATCGTGAAGAGAATGGCCGGAATGATTGACATAAAGACGCCGCCCGCCATCCGGATGTGCGCCATTTGTGTGGCCGCATTCGATTCGGCGGATTCTAAAAAGATAACATATGCCAATGTTCGTGGAGCGTCGGAAGAAGACATATAGATTAGTGGCCCGTAAAAATCGCCCCAATACGCGATAAAGATATTGACCATCAGATAGATCAAAACCGGTTTGCACAGAGGCAAAATGATTTGCCAATAGACACGGAAAGTGCCTGCTCCATCAATTTTTGCCGCATCGACCAAATCTTTGGGAATTCCCATCATGAATTGACGCAACAAGAATATGTAGAATGCGCCACCTCCGAAAAGATTCGGAATCGTGAACGGGAATAACGTATCGATCCAACCCATCTTGGAATACATGATAAAGAGCGGAATCTGAGTCACAGTGGCAGGAAGCATCATGGTCGACATCATGATCGCAAACATCACTTTTCGCCCTTTCCATCGAAGTTTTGCGAACGAGAAAGCGATCATCGATGCCGATAACGGCACGGCAATCACATTGAATCCAATGATAAACAGCGAATTCAAAGTGGCCTTGAAATAGGTGCTTTCGGTAAAGAGCTCGATATAGTTGATGAATTGTGGTACCGACGGAAACAACTTCACCGGCCCCACAACTTCTTCGGTTGTCATCAAGCTCTTCATCACCATATAGAAATAAGGGAAGATGAGAATGATGGCAATTGAAACCAGGAGCAAGTAAAGGGCAAACTTAATCAGTCGTTTTTGTCGCCTTGCGCGCTCGTTTACACTCAAATAGCGATTCGTTAATGTCGCCATCTTAACTATCCTCCCCGTAAAAGACCCATTTGCTGTTCTTGAAGAGGATGACGGTGATGATGGCAACGACGATCAATAAAAGCCAAGCCAACGCACTACCATAACCGATCTCACCGCGATTGAACGCTTCCCAGTAAATCTTGACAGCATACATGAAGAGCGAGTCATCGACGCCTCTCCCGCCCCGCGGCGCAAAGGTCAGGGTTCCGTTATATTGTAAGGTGCCAATAATGGAGGTCACCACATTGAAGAAAATCATCGGCGTCGACATAGGAATCGTGATGTGCCAGAATCGCTTAAAGGCGTTGGCGCCATCTAAGCTCGCGCTTTCATATAAGGATTTGGGAATATTCTTGAAAGCCGCCAACCAAAGCACCATGCCACCACCAATCCCCCATACATTCATCAAAATGATGGAAAACATGGAGGTGTTGGCGGCATGGAAAAACGGAAATGGATCTACCCCCACCAAGGAGAGAATCTTATTGAAGATTCCGTAAGTGGGATCATAGAGATCTTTCCATAACAACCCTGCAACGACTAACGGTATGATGACCGGTAAATAATAGATCACCCGGAACGCCTTGATTCCTTTCATGCTCAAATTGACGAGTTGGGCAAGCAGGTATGACAAGATCAGATTGAGTGGAATGCTGATAAGCGCAAAGGTCAAGGTGTTTTTCACAACTTGTACAATGCTACGATCGCGAGTAAAGATTTTGATGTAGTTCCCGAGACCGATAAATTCATAAGTGAATCCATCGGTTTCAAAAAACGAATAATAGAGTGAAGTAAAAACCGGTATGGCTGTAAAAACGACCAAGCCAATAAAGAGTGGCAAGTTGAATAACCATCCTTCATAGTTTTTCTTCAAGAAGCGCTTCCAATCTCTTTTCTTCGTCATCGGTTACTCCTTTATTAGTTAGAAAGAGGAATTAGTCCGCTAGAGCATCCTCCATATCGCGGACAACGAGCTCGATACATTCTTCAATCGTCCGGTTGACGTTGCCGGCATTGTTGAAGAGGTCTTTTAACGCCAAATCCAGATCGGATTTATATTTTGGATCGAAGTATTGTAAAAAGTCAGCAGTAATTTTGTACTCTAAGCCATAAAGATACGCACCCAAATTGAAATCCGTATAGCCCTGACCCCAATTGGCAGTGGAGAAGTCAGCGAGATCTTTTCGTATCGACGGAAGATTTAACCCGCCCAGTGCCATGCGTTGTTGGCCATCATAACTGATCATATAGTTTAGGAAAGCCCAAGCGGCATCTTTGTTCGTAGAAGCAGAGTTGATCGCATAGCCAGCGATTCCGGAACCAATTTTAGGAGCATCCCCAATCAATGGAAAGGAAACGATATCGATATTCCCTTTGAGTTCTCGGCGTTCGGCAAAAAGCGATACCGAAGCGGATTGGAACAGAAACGGACTGGTCCCAGCCTCAAAAGACGATCCAGATGTGACACCAGTTCCGACGATGATCCGATCTTCCACCAATTGGCGAATCATTTGAATGGCAGCACGAGTCTCCGTGGAATCAATCGTGATATCCCCGGTGCCATCCGTCACATCGGCACCATACGATCTTAAAATCGGGTAGTTCACGCTCAACCAGCTGGTCAAGTTGGCATCTAGGATATAACGATCAGAAAATCCGTTATTGTCAAAATATTCACGGATGTCGTAACAGACATCGATGAAAGTATCCCATGTCCAACCGTTTTCGAGTAATTCCATATTGATGCCGGCGTCTTGCAGAATCTTTTTATTATAGAAGGTCACGACACTGTCGGCGCTTCTAGGAATGACATAGTAATTGCCGTTTAAAGCACCAATGTTGAAAAATTCCACATAGAAATCATCTTCGACATCAAAGATATTGGCTTCCTCTGATTTCTCAATATACTCATTGAGCGGATGAGCCAATCCTTTGTCCACCAAGTAATAAAAATCCGGAGAATTGGACCAAACGATATCCGGAAGCGTTCCGGCTAGTGCTTGGTTTCGAACGGTGCTTTCATACGAATTGACCGCGAGATAGCTTAAAGAAATCGAAATGTTTGGATAAATCAAATTGAATCCTTCAATGGCCTGATTGACCATATCTGTTTCATTTTGATTGCCTCCTGGAATCAAAATCCGAATGTCGGCTGTCGTGTTGGTCGGAAGATCGATTACCGCTTCGGCTGCCTCTGTTGTGGTGATAATCGTGGTTTCTTGGTTACATGCGATAAGGGACACCCCGAAAACCGCAATCGCCGCGATAAGTAAGAATCGTTTCATTTTTATTCCTCCTTGGATAATATGGTTTCATTGGATACCAAGCTGGACAAGATACCCATTAAATACACTCTTGAAGCAAAATCATTGACATGATTGATCCCGTTTCCGGTCACATCTTCATATTTTTTGAAAGCCAAAATTTCGATACTGGCTTTATACAAATCGATGACATGAACCCCTGTATGATTATTGGCCAATGTGTTTAATCGGCTCCAATAGTCCTCTAACCGAATCGCATCGTAGACGAGGGGATTGGGAGTGAAACTGGTGAGGAGAATAAATTCCGTGTTGGGAAGAGTCTCCCGGACCGATAGGATAATCAACTCAATATTGTCGCGATAACTGTTAGGTGAAGCCCCATCACCGGCATCATTGATGCCAAAATGGATGATAACCAGATCGGGATTGGAATTTTTGATGTCATTGATCACGGAGGGACTGCTTCCCCAGAGCGATGTTTTTCCTCCAACTGAGAGATTGTTCAGAGTCACGTCGAGATCGTAATAATACTCAAGTCCGGATTCTGTCAACGTGAGAAAATCATCAAGGTAGGGCTCGTGATTGAACTTTTTACTGGAAGAGCATCCTTCCAAAACACTGTCACCGATTCCGGTAATTCTCAACGATTCCCCCGATGTTAATTTTTGCAGGGTGTTGGGTAGTTCGTTCCCCGCAAAGCCAGGAAACGAATCCAAGTTGAGATCTTGAAAATCATAGACATAACTGACAGATATCTGGCTTCCATACCAGAAGGGGCTTTCGGTATAAACGGCATTTGGTCCCATCAACACATAATCCGTCAAAACATTCGCAATCGAGTTCACCCGTTGATACGGCTCAGGGATGTTTTGCCCTGTCAAGTTTTCTTTTTTAAGCGATGGAATTGTCGATGCTGTCAGTTTGCGAATACGTCGTCCGTCCACTTCATAATCTGAACCTTCGACGAATGTCGTTTGCAAGGAAAAGTCTTTGACCGCAATAATCTCTATTGGTTCATAGAGCAAATTTCCAGAAATTTCTCCATTATCCTCGATTAATAACACAGTTTCATTCATCATGACATTGCCCTTCCAGAAGGGTGCCATCACATCTTTCGGGGTGAAACTGTACGAAACCGAGGAAACATCGGACACAAAATTTGGATAAGGACTCATATCTTGAGTGGTGACCTCCATTGTTGAGTTTTGAGCACAAGAAATCAACAAACTACCTGTCAGAAGCAACAGGATGATCAAGATCTTTTTATGCAACATATCTATTCTCCTCTGTGATTGACAAGATTTGTCTAACAATTGGGGCAGAAAAAAGGCGATACTCTATTTATTTTATAAATAGAAGCAAAGTTGCATGACTAATGTTATATTGACATGAATTATTTATCAAGGAATATGCTCTGCCACTATCTCTAGATCCAACCAGTCATGGAATAGCCATTATCGAAATTCTCATGAATCATATGGATAGTTCGGCAAAAAGGTAGTGTCGGTTTGTAAACGCTTTCTGATTCTATTTTAACGATTATCAACGCAAATATGAATAAAAAATCCTTACAAAATAATGGACAAAACTTAGATTTAAGATAAAATAGAGTTGCGGATAGAATGATGGACGGTTATTACGACAGTGAAATCTAAAAGTCCTGATATTCTTCCGTATATGCGAAAAGAAATGCAAAATGCTCTGATTTTTTCCCATTCACGATCGATTTCTATTTTAATTGTCGTGCGAACCTACTATTGAAAGAAGGTGCCAGAAATGGATGATTTAGCACAATTGATCCGTAACACACATTTTTCCGTAGGTGAAGCCGCCTTTGCAACGGTCGGCTCATTTTGGAAAGATATTGTGGCTTTCTACCAAAACCATCGCATCTACTTGATCACCGAAGGTTCTGCTGATTTATATTTACGAGGGAAGAAAGTGCGATTACAAGCAGGGAACTTGTATTTCATCCCGGCCTACTCTGTTGTCACCGCAGACTGTCAAGTGTTTCTTAGCCACTACTTCATTCATTTCATCGCGGACAAGGGCTTAAGCAATCTCTTTGATTCGCTTCGCTTTGACATGGTCACAAAGGAACAACCCGGCGATGAGCAGTTGTTTCAAAGCATGGTTGACAACATTAAAATTCAGCCACCCACGGTCAGCTCGATCTTATCCTTAAACGGCACTCTTCAACTGCTTCTCTCCCGTTTTTTCCAAAATGCTGAATTTGTGACAAACGACATCTTTCGTTTTTCCGATATTATTGCTTTTATCGATAACCACATCACAGAACAAATTAGTGTTGCCGATATGGCGAAAATCGCCAATCTCAATGAAACTTATTTCACCCACGCCTTCAACAAAATTATTGGAATTACGCCCATTCAATATGTGATAAACAAAAAAATCAACTACGCGATGACCTTGTTAAACTCCGGAGGTCATCTTGTGCGTGATGTTGCCTATCAACTCGGGTTCAAAGATGAATTCTATTTTTCCCGCCTTTTCAAAAAAAAGACGGGAATCTCTCCGTCAAAGTTTATGCAATCAGACAAAATGTAAAAAAGCAGGCGCAAAATGCGCCTGCAATTTATTTGAGATTAAAGGCAATATCAATCTCGTCGATCCGATCTTGAGAGATTGGATCAATCGATCCGATTTTTGATGCATTGAGGATGGTCGTTGCCGTGAATTCGGCAACTTCTAACCGGTCAAATGCATTGATGAGGGTGGAGCCAACCGTTAACACAAAATCATTTTCTGCCAAGATGACGGGCGTGGATGGGCTGATCATATCGGTCAATGCTTGGGGATTTAAAATCGACAATCCATAGGGAACGCGAACCAAGTCGCGGATCATGATGTAAGATTCCGGAATCGTGCGAGGATCAAGTGGAGTTTTCGTAATGCCAAATGCCATCATATGTGTTGGATGGGCGATCACGATCGCATTGACTTCCGGGTGTTGATCATAAATCAATTTATGTAAATCAACGGAACGTGAAGGATGTTTTCCTTTTTCGCGCAAACCGTTATGAATGAGAACGATTTCTTCGGGCTCCAAGTATTTTCGATCAATCCCGTATGGAGTAATCAAGAAGTTGTTCTGATCTAGTCGCTGCGAGAATGTTCCCATTGTGCTAGTAAACAAATTTTGATCATAGGCCCGATGGATGAGAGCACACATTTCTTTGCGTGCTTTCTTTTCTTGTGAAGTGATGTCAATAGGCAGAAACTCCTCAGGAAGAATTTTACCTTTTTCCATATTAAGTTCGATATCCTCGTCGTTTAAAACGGTCGCTTCCCCCAACTGCTTCGCAATAATGTTCAGTTCTGCGCAACGTTCCAAGGTTTCGAAAATCTTAAAGGCATCAAACAAGTTATCAGCACAAGTCACGACTCCATGATTTTCCATGACAACAACGTTATGCCCTTTCGCAAACTGATCGGATATTTTTTGGCCAAGTTGTTCGCTTCCGGGCAAATCATAATCCGCAAACCCGATTTCGCCGCAAACCAAATGGGGCGAGGGGATGATCTTTGTATTCGGAACTTGTCCCACCAAGCTGAAGCTGACCAATGAATGCGGATGAGCGTGAAGTACCGCCTTCACATCGGGTCTTGCTTTGTAGACGCATTTATGAAAGGGTGTTTCCACCGAAGGACGATGTTTTCCAATCACTGTTCCATCCGGCTTGATTTGACAAATATCCGCGGTGGTCAGTGTCCCTTTGTCGATTCCAGAAGGGGTGATCCAAATATCGCCTTCGTCGTCAAGGATGGACAAATTCCCCCCAGATGTCGT
Organism: Acholeplasmataceae bacterium; assembly: GCA_012515085.1. GTDB lineage: Bacteria > Bacillota_I > Bacilli_A > Izemoplasmatales > Hujiaoplasmataceae > JAAYZB01. The sequence continues at coordinate 2,273 of JAAYZB010000063.1, read as the reverse complement.
TGTCATCTGTTTCGTGTAAATCCGGTTGATCAACAAAACGATTTGCTCTGCAGGATGCATGTACGAAAATTTCATTTTTATCTTCCTTTCCCTCGGTAATAACCAGGTTAATCGCCCATATCTTACTTCCTTATCAAAGAAAATGCAACTAAATCCGTAATGAAAACAGTTTCTTAAGTAAAATTAGAAAACACAAGAGATCACAAAAAAAATCACAAAATTGTGATTTTTCTATTTGATGGATTCTTCCTAAAAAGCAATTTAAGGATAAGACATACAAGCCTGTTTTATGCTAGCAGTGATAAGGCAACTTCTGCTGCAGAAGCCGCTCATATGGCACCAGAAGAGCTCAAATCGAAATTTGGGGGACGACTTGCCTTTCATGGATGTATTTCCACTGCGGCAATCGCCAAGTTGGATGAAGCCGGTGTCGAGACGCTCTGCCGAAACACGCTCGAGATTCTGATGCCTACTCATGCCTACGCTTTTTCTCCCACGCATCAAATCCAAGACAATACTCCGATCCAAAATGTGATTCGCATGTATCAAACGGCTCATACTTACGGTGTATATAAATAAGAAGAATATCTCATTAACCACCGGTCGAAAGTATCGGCCATTTTTTTATATAAATGGACCGGCCATTTGGCCGGTCGCAATTATTCTTGATTGATAATAGGTTCTTCTTTTACTTTATTCGTTCGTTTGTGTTGGATGGCTTCCGCGATCAAAAAGATCGCATTGACGACAATTCCCACGATTGAAGCTGTCGCGATCGCCGGGAGCGTCGTTCCAAAAATGGGGATGTTGCCGGATTGATCGAACCCGAAAGCGCCACCGATTCCGATAATCAAGATGAGAGCGATGATCGCCAGATTTTTCGAAGAAAACATGTCCACTTTCTTCTCGATCATGATCGCGATCCCTTGTGCAGCGATCACGCCGAAGAGATAGATCGATGCGCCGCCAATCACGGCTTGGGGAATCGTGTTCAACAAGTTCGCGATCGGGCTTAAAAACGCAAGTCCCATGGTCAGTATGGCGGCTCCTCCCAACACCCAAATCGAAAAATTCTTGGTAATCGCCATCGTGGAGATGTTCTCACCATAGTTTGTCCCTGCCGGACCTCCGACCAATGCAGAGACGATATCGCCGATTCCATCGCCGATCAGATTGCTGCCAAGTTTATCTTGAATGACATAGGTTTTCGTGGTTTCCTTCTTCTTTGCCAAGTCATTGACATAAAGATCGATTTGATACAGATGGGCGGTCGATTCGGGAATCGTCGCGAGGGCGATCGGCATGATCGCGAGCGCCGCGCGCCAAGAAACCTTGGGTAAGGTGAAATGAGGGACCACGAGAATGCTTTCCGCAAAGACTCCGGAAAAATCCATAAAGTTGGTTTTAAAAATCAAATCTGAAAACAAACTCGATAGGTACCCGGCCATAATGCCAAGAAGGATCGGCAATTGACTCAAGAAGCCCTTTTTGAACACTACCGTAAAGGTGATGATGGCAATGAGCGTAATAAGCGCAATCGCCCAATAGTGGCTGCCTGCCGACCCGAGATCGCTCCAACCGGATGCTTGGTTGATGGCGGTTCCCGCCAGAGACAGTCCAATGATCATCGCAATTGGTCCCGTCACCACCGGTGGCAAAATCTTTTCAATCTTGGAAAATCCAAACGCATTGACCAATACGCCGGCTCCAATCGAGACAAGCCCAGACAGAATGATTCCGAATTGGGCTTCCCCGATCAATTGGTCCGGGGCAACGTTGCCGAAGGTGGCTCCCGTGATTCCAACGATCGCCGCAATGTAGGAGAAACTTGATCCATAATAGAGGGGTATCTTTCCTTTGGTCACTAGGATGAAACACAAGGTGGCAAGCCCGCTCGCAAAGATGGTAGTCGAGATGTGAAATCCCGTCAAGAGGGCGACGAGCACGGTCGCTGGAAACATGACCAAAATATGTTGGAACGCGAATAAAATCAGTTTTCCCCAACCGGGGCGTTCGTCCGGTAAATAACCGGTGATACTTTTTTGACTCATGACACTGCTCCTTTTTATTTGATTTTGGCCGGGCTCTAGAGAAAAAAAAGGACACTTGTCGTGTCCTTTTAAAAAGGTTATCGGAAACCTGGCAACCTTCCGTTGCTCACAGGCAACGGTTAAAGGACCCAAACCATTCGTAGTATAGCATATTTTTGCTTTGATGCAAGGTGAAATCAAACTTTTTTTGGATCTCTTTCGTGAAAACGGTTACTTCGATTT
>JAAYZB010000062.1 GCA_012515085.1 Acholeplasmataceae bacterium | reverse complement strand
CCAAAAATGCTACCATTCAGCTTCCAACAGGTTCTCTATCGTTCAAAGAGCTTCAATTACTACTTAACCATTTGCCTCTCGACATTACTTATGTCGATAAAAATGATCGGGTCCGTTATTTTAATGAATCGCCTCATCGGCATTTCCCGAGAAATCCGTCGATTATCGGCCGTTTGGTAGAACATTGTCATCCTCCCAAAAGCGTCGCAACTGTATTAAAAATCATTGATGCTTTGAAACAGGGGAAAAAAGACATGGCGGATTTTTGGCTCAATTATAAAGAAAGACTCCTCTATATCACCTATTATGCCGTGAGAGACGAATCGGGCAAATACGAAGGTGTCTTGGAAGTGTCACAAGACGTGACGAAGATACATCACCTTCAGGGCGAAAAGCGCTTATTGGATTGGGAAGATTAAACCAAGAACCTCCAATTATGATATTCCCAAAAAAAATTATTTTTGTGGCGTTGGAACGATGAAAATCGATCCCGCTTTTTTGAAATGCAATTTTTGATAATACCCATCCTCATCGGACATCACATACACCTTTTGATGCGGAAATTCTCGAGCAACGCTTTCCATCAATTGTAGTCCGATATTATTGCCTCGAAATTCCGCTCCGACCAACAAATCATGGATATAGACGCCAAATCCTCCGTCGAGTTTAAAGCGGACAAATCCGATACATTGCCCTTCTTCCATCGCCACATGGATAAGAGACGTTTTGAGCACTTTCAGATATTTCCGCTTGTTTTCTCCTTCAAAATAATCCTTCCAGGCGTCGCCTTCTGATTCAATCAAATGGAAAATTAAGGGGAGTTCTTCTTGTTTTAAACGGCGGATATCCATCGAATCAATTCACCTCAATTTAGGGGAACCAGTTTGATTATTCTGATCTGATCCCCTAATCAAATGTGTCGTTTGCAGTTCGTTTTACCACGTTTTATTGAAAGCTCTATACGGGAAGTAGAAACCAGCTAGGCGCTTTCTTCTTCCAGCGATTGAATGATTTCTTCGGTTTTTTCATAATAATCTAAAAATCCCTTGAAATATCCTTTTGTCTCGCTGTTGATAAAATCACTTGCGATTTCTTCATCCTGCAATAATTTCGAAAATGAGTAGCTCCCATTGACTCTGATTGGCGTGATCAGTCCCGGACGAATCGCATCCTTGGGGCAATACATGACACACGCCATGCACATGGAACAATCAATTGAAAACTTGGGGTATCCATCTTTGAACGTGATATTTTCGGACGGACAAAGTTTCTGGCACGTCTTGCATTGAATACATTTATCTTTTTTGACATGAAACAATGGACCGTTGATTTTGGCTCCATACCATTGAATTCCGCGGAAAATCATCATCACAAGCCAGATCCAGGGATAAATGATTCTTTTGGTCATTTTGCTTTTGTCAACGTCATCCGCGATCAACTTTGCCATTTTTTGGGTATGGAGAAGCATTTGTTTCGCCAAGCGATCGTCATAGCGAAAGAGAATGTTATATGGCATCAAGAGCAATTGATCCATCAAGACGGAAAAGCCTTTTTGCTTCAATGCGCGGAGGACGCTCCAACTTGACGCGTTGTTGAGAAAAAACGGTTCTCCGGCTGTTCGAAAGAGAAACGCATTTTTGGGAGTGTGAAGACGGGGAAGACTTTTGATTATCTTCAAAAACAATTGTGGGGGGTTGAAGGCGTGAATCGGATACCCAAATCCCGAAATATCAAAATGATTGGGATCGGGAGCATCGATCAAGGGTTTCCGGATATCAAAAAGAGTGGTTTCAAACCCTTTTTCATTCAACGCCTTTTGGATTTCCTCTGCTGCATAGCGAGTGTTTCCCGTACCCGTGAAATAATAGATGATCGCTTTCTTCATGGAAACTTCCTTCCTGTGATGCTTAGGGCCAATGAGTTGACATGCTGGTAATTATGATAACAAATCCATATGGTATTATATCAAAAAAAATGCAAGGAGTAACAACCCAATTAAAAAAATGGTACAATATTAGGCATCCACCAACAGGGGATTATCCATAGGGATTCATATTGTTTCTGCCAACTTTTTTTGGTGAAAGGGTGATTCGTGTGAAAGGATTTATAAAGATCTTCCTAAAGGTTTTCCTGATCATAATGATTTTAGCCTTTGTCCTGATTGGAATGCCGTTGATTTTGCTTCATATGAAAACCCTCGCTCCCACAGAACAATATGTGGAATCTTCAGAGACTGCATTTTATACCGCACTCGATCAAGAATTATCGGCGTTGATCATTGATTCTGAAGAAGACAACGTGTTTTTAAGGTTGGATGAAGCCTTCATCAACCGCATCATTCAAAAAAAACTGGCCAAAGACAACCCTAAGTATTTGAATCCCGACTATGAAGGCGAGATAGCCCATGATTATATGCAGGTCTTTGGTCGAAATACCGGTCTGAAAGGCGTTTGGACCGAATTGTCCGATGATCAAATCGTGGTGACAGCGGGTGCGGATTTCGTTGTAAACGGGCGAGTCTTATACCAAACCGGTTTGGAGATCATTTTTGATATTGTGCTTTCGGAAAATGACGCCTATTATTTGAAAGTCGCAAAAATCCAAGTTGGCCGCCTCAAGCTTCCGTTGAATCAAGCACTGAAACTGGCCGATTTTATCATTACACAATTGACCGATAATAGTCTTAATGATTTGATCGCCGAGCACTTGAGCTTTGGTGTTTTTGAACCCGAGGAGTTTAGTTTCACAGTCAGTGAAACCGAACTCACAGAATATCTATATCAAATCGAACCTAGTTTTGCGGCGTTGCTTAAAGTCGTTTACAAAGAATCATTGCTAATCATGGATGTTTCAGATGAGGGGTTCGACATCGCCATTCAAATCGGGGCATTTCGCCGATTGCTCACCGATCTGGAT
>JAAYZB010000061.1 GCA_012515085.1 Acholeplasmataceae bacterium | reverse complement strand
GCGGTGCGTATAGACCATCAATATCGAGCGTTTCTCAACTTTTCCCGTGCCATCGACTATGGTGACGCCATAGCCTTGTTCACGGAGGATCATAGCTATCTCACCACCTTTTTTATCCGTTGTAATGGTTTGAATCAGCAGTTTTCCAAATGCCAATTTTTGTTCTAATAAAGAGCCGAAAAAAACACCTGCGGAAAAGCCAAGAGCATAGGCGATCCCCTTCATGGGACTATCGGCCAACCCTGTTATCACTCGTGAAGCCACAAATATCCAGATAATGATCTCAATCAGTGACAAGAGTACTCCCGGTGTTCGGTATCCTTTCACTATCAGAATCCCTCGCAAGGTGCCGATCGCTACTTCAACGATTTTTGCTGTAAATATCAACAGCAACTCCCAAAAGGTAGTCACAGTTAAAATTTCCCATAAATTTTCCCAAGACATTGTCAATTCTCCGTTTCTTGCTTGCGCCAATACTGGCTATCTGTGATTATATCATATCTTCGATAAAAGTCATGAGTTTTACCGATGTTTTGTTTTATGTCAAGAGATAAATGTAGTAGCGATGCGCTTGTTTCTGATTTGAAAAAGCGAGTGGTTATCTGGTCAATGTCAAATGAAGGAACTTCCTGGTATCATTGACTCTTTCTGCAAAAAATGGTACAATACCCTCATGTTTTTGAAAAAAAAGATGGATTATGAAAGTAAATTTTCATATATATTTGTGTAATTTTACAGGGAGATGCGAATGAAAAAAGCGGTTGTGATCAAACAAAAACAATTTTCAGGAATAAAAAGTAACCCTTCTTTATTAGGATTTGGTTTGATGCGGTTGCCGGTTCAAGTGAATGATCCGGAGATGATTGATGAGACCACAGCGGAGAAAATGATCGATTTTGCCTATTCTTACGGAGTGACGTATTTTGATACGGCATATCCCTATCATCAAGGCCAATCCGAATTATTCATTGGTAAAGCTTTGAAGAAGTATCCTCGTGATTCTTTTTATCTGGCGACGAAAATGCCAGGGTGGCTCGTTCAGTCGGAATCCGATGCAAGACGGATTTTCGCAGAGCAGTTGACGCGGTGTCAAGTCGACTATTTCGATTACTATCTTTGTCATGCGTTGAACCGCCATAATGTTAAAGCCTATCAAAATCCGGGCGTTCTCGATTTTTTGCTTGAGATGAAACAAAAAGGAAAAATCCGCCACTTAGGATTCTCATTTCATGACACGCCAGAGGAGTTGGCTAAAATTCTCGCGATGACTTCATGGGATTTTGTCCAAATTCAGTTGAATTACCTCGATTGGAACCTTCAGAAGGCGAAAGAACAATATGATTTGATTGAAAAGGCCAAACTTCCCTGTATTGTCATGGAGCCTATCCGGGGAGGCTTGTTGGCAACGCTCTCATCAGAAGCCCGAGACATATTCCGGACCGCGGACCCTCATCGTAGTATAGCGTCTTGGGCGCTCCGTTATGCGGCTTCGAAACCCAACGTCATGGTTGTGTTAAGTGGGATGTCGACGGTGGAACAAACCCTTGATAATCTCGAAACAATGACCGATTTTCAACCAATTACCGCCAAAGAACAACTACTCATCAATCGCGCATTGGCAGCGTTTAAAAAAAATCGTCTGATCCCCTGCACGGGCTGTGAATATTGTTTGCCGTGTCCACACGGGGTGAATATTCCGGCGAACTTCCGCTGGGTCAATGAATACAATCTTCATCACAGCGATGAAGAATTTCTCCTCAAATATCAGCGAATGGCGATTGAGGAGCAAGCATCTGCATGCCAGTCATGTCAAGAATGTGTCTCAAAATGTCCTCAGCGAATTGCAATTCCAGAAGAATTGGCGAAAATCGCTTCTAAAATAGATGAAATTATCGCAAAACAAAGAGAAGAACAAACGGTCAAAAAGGATTGACCGTTTTTTTTCGTCTAATCTGATTGCAACATCGTTTTCGCATAAAGCCGGATACCTAAAAAACAAGAAAGGCTTTTCATTGATGTTTCCTTCAATATTCGTTAGACATTTTGAATTTTACTCGTTATAATGAGATTGGCAAGTTAATCGTTCGGACGGAGTTCCGAATGGAAAAAAAGGTGCCAAAACGATACATGTCATAACTGATTTGAGGGAAAAATGGGCTTACTGGATTTTTTGAGAGCTTTTACCGGGAATTGGATTCTGGCTGTAACGGTGATCTTAGTCTTGTTGGTGGTGTTAATCAACGGCTGGACGGATGCGCCAAATGCAATTGCCACCTGTATCTCCACCAGAGCGATTTCACCAAAAAAAGCAATTATCATGGCCGCAATCTTCAATCTTTTCGGCGTTTTATTCATGACGCTTGTGAATGCGACAGTGGCGGAAACCTTATATAAAATGGTGGATTTCAGCGGGAATTCCGCTGACGCGCTAGCGGCTCTTTGTGCCGCGTTAGTGGGAATACTCATCTGGGCGGTAATGGCCTGGTATTATGGCATACCGACCTCGGAGTCTCATGCGCTGATCGCCGGGATTTCGGGTGCTGCCATTGCACTTCAAGGTGGGTTTTCCGGAATCAATGGTTCGGCTTGGGTCAACGTCATTTATGGCTTGTTACTATCGACATTTTTTGGTTTTCTGTCAGGATATGGAATTTCGAAACTGATAGTCTTGATCTGCAAAGATATGCATAGGCGAAAGACCAATCGTTTCTTTTTAAAGGCGCAAGTAGCTGGTGGGGCATCAATGGCGTTCATGCACGGTGCGCAAGATGGCCAGAAATTCATTGGTGTCTTCCTTCTTGGTGTTGCGCTTGTGGAAGGCGATGTGAGTACTCACGTTTTTTCCGTTCCGATCTGGTTGATGATCTTGGTCTCGCTTGTCATGGGATTGGGGACCTCGGTCGGTGGATACCGGATTATTAAGACGGTTGGAATGGACATGGTGAAGTTAAAACCCTATCAAGGATTCGCCTCTGATATAGCCGCAACCATCGGATTATTGTGCTCGTCTTGGTTTGGAATCCCCGTCAGTACGACGCACATGAAAACCACGGCAATCATGGGAGTCGGAGCCGCAAAACGCGTGTCATCGATTCGCTGGAAGATTGTACGAGACATGGTGCTCACTTGGGTGCTCACCTTTCCTGGGTGCGGATTGATTGGCTTCTTAATGGCAAAATTATTCATCTTGATCTTTTAGAAGGGCTGTGGGAAATCTATGGAAAAAATCAAAGACAATTATTACTTTAAAGCCTTTGTGCGCTTATCCGACTATTCATTAAAAGCCGCCGAGTATCTGAACGAAATCGTCACGAATTTTGATTATGTGAAACTAGCCGTCTATAAGTCGGATATTCATCAAATTGAACACGATGCGGATCAAGAACGTCATCAAGTGATCGCCAACTTGTTCAAAGAGTTCATTACCCCGATCGAAAGAGAGGATATTTTGGCAATACTCTCCGCTATCGATGATGTAACGGATATGATCGAAGATGTGGTAATGCGGATGTTCATGTTCAATATTCAAGAACTTCGAACTGAAATGGCATTGATTTCAAAAATCATTTTAGATTGCACGATCTCCTTGAAAAGCTTGTTGGAAGAGTTTTGTCATTATAAGAAATCCACACGTCTAAAAGAATTGATTTCGGTGGTATTGGAGTTGGAAGAAGATTGTGATACCGTCTATTCCGAAGCGGTCAGGCGGCTATTCATGTATGAGACAGACCCGGTAAAACTGTTTATCTGGGAAGATTTGTTTTACCGATTGGAGAACTGTTGCGATGCCTGTGGTTATGTATCCAAGGAAGTTGAAGCAGCATTGTTTAAGAATTTGTAAACAGAATGGTCTCGACATCAAAGAAGGACGCAAAGGCGAGAGAAGGATCGCCTTTTTTCCGTTCTTGTGACTAAGTGCTGAGCAGAAATTGTAAAAACACAGGAAATTCTCGACCATTTTGATTTGGCAATTATTTTTGACTTGAAGGAGTTTGCGGTGAAATCACTTATTGATTTTGAATCGTTGAAATTTGAGTTTGCGAACTGTTCATGTGGCATACCACATTCCTTGGTATTTCCCTATCAGGAATCATTCCCTGGGTTAGTACATCATGTCGGAGAAATTCTATTGAAACAAACTTTCCCAAGGCGATTGTTATTGGTAGCGGATTGCCAGACACTTCAAGCAAGCACCGGAATTCTCGAAAGTTTGCGCGAGTTTTCACTTAAGAAGCAGATTTATGAGGATGTTCGTTTGGCGGAGCTCTGCGAATCTGAGCGGATTCAACAGTTGGCGAGTGATTCGGATGGTATCTTGGCAGTGGGAACGGGGTCGATCCACGATATTTGTCGCTATGCCGCCGCGACCATCCAGAAGCCACTTTGTCTCTTTGCGACCGCTCCCAGCATGGATGGGTTCGCCTCGTATAATGCTGCGCTGACACATCACCAGTTTAAGGAAACTTATGCCGCAAAAACACCGGAAATCATCTTGGCGGATACGACGATTCTGGCGAATTCCCCAGCAGAACTCAAAGCGGCGGGATTTGGCGATATGGTGGCTAAATACGTCGCATTGATTGATTGGCAAGTAGCTCATCTATTAATTGATGAACCTTTCTGTCCAAAGGTGGCTAGATTGACAAGAATGGCCGCAGATCACATCATGTCTTTGGCAAAACAACTTCAAACCGTCAATGAGGAAAGTGCCCAAGCGGTTTTTGAGGGATTGCTATTGACCGGAATTGGAATGGGGTTGACGAAAACGAGTCGACCCGCTTCTGGAACAGAGCATATTTTGTCACACTTTTGGGAATGTCAAAAGTTGCTAGAAGGTAAAATGTCGGATTTCCACGGAAAAAAAGTGGGGGTGGCGACACTATTGATCATGAAAAAATATGCGGAATTGGCCGAAATTGAATCGGTGTCGGCGGTTCCAGAGCAGTGTGATTGGAAGGCGATATATCAAGCTTATGGTCCCTTGGCAAAACAAGTAAAGGCCATCAATTTCCCAAAAACCATCACAAAAAATATCGATCCGCAAAAAATCAGCGATCTTTGGCCAAAAATCAGAGAAATCATTCGCAGTGTCCCAAGCGTCGAAGAAATCCGTCAAGCGATGATTGATGCTGGGTGTGCTTTGACGACTGATGAAATTGGCATCAGCGATACGCTTCGCGATTTGGGGCTGGCATTTCACCCCTATATGCGTCATCGCTTGTCACTCTATCGCTTGTTGAATATGATTGATGCCTAAGTGATCATCACTCCCCTGATGTCAGAGAGACAATATTCTATTCAGACAAGTTAGGGTAAATAGATAGCAATTGGGTCAATGACATAAAAAATAAGAGGATAGGAATAATTCTGAAGGAGTGATTCCGCATGGAAGAAGCCATGTTATACTCTCGGTTGGAGGATGATTTCATTCAATGCCATGTCTGCCCTCATCGATGTGTGATCAAACCAGGAGGTTATGGGGTCTGTCACACCCGAATGAACCAGTTAGACAAACTGATGGTGTTGAACGATGGTCTAGCGGTCGCAGTGGCGATTGACCCCATCGAAAAAAAGCCGTTGTATCATTTTCTTCCCGGCTCAAGAATCTATTCGCTGGCCGCAGCCGGATGTAACTTGCAATGCCCGTGGTGTCAAAACTGGGAAATTTCGCACGTAGAAGCCGGAATCAGACCGTTTCCAGGGAAAAATATCTCGCCTGAAGATCATGTAAAATGGGCTTTAGCTTATCATGTGCCTGCGATTGCCTACACGTATACCGAGCCAACGGTTTATCTAGAGTATGCGTTCAAAACCATGGTTCTCGCCAAAGAAAAACAGTTGAAAAACGTTTGGGTGACCAATGGTTATATGACAAAAGAAACTTTGGAATTGATTTTACCATATCTGGATGCGGCCAATGTTGATCTAAAAGCTCCAGATGATCAAACATATGAACGTCTTTGTAAAGGATCCGCAAAACCAGTCATGGACTGTCTGAAGTTGCTAGTAAAAAATCATGTTCATGTAGAAATAACCACATTGATTGTTCCGGGAGTCAATGATCAGGCAATTCAAATCGAGGCCATGGCAACGTTCATCGAAACGGAACTTGGAAATACAATTCCTTGGCATCTCAATCGTTTTCACCCAGCATGGAAAATGAAAGATACTCAGCCAACACCCATTGAAACCTTGATTATGGCGCGATCGATTGCGAAGAAACACCAATTGAAACAGATACATCTTGGGAATGTCTAATACAAGGAGTGGATCAAAATGTCCATCAACGCTGCTTTTGTTTTGCCACATCCCCCGTTGATCATCCCTGCTGTTGGACGGGGAGAACAAACAAGAATATCAAAGACGATCCAAGCATATCAAGAAGTGGCTCGGCGAATCAAAGCCATTCGCCCGGCTATAATCATCCTATCGTCACCGCATGCGATCATGTATTCGGATTATATTCATATCTCTCCCGGTAAGAAAGCGCAAGGATCATTTTCCAAGTTTGGTGCAGCTGACGTTCAAATCACTGTCGACTATGACCAAACGTTCGTTCAAGATCTCTGTCTACAGGCCAAAGCGCTTGGCTTTCCTGCCGGGACGCTTGGTGAAAGAAGTCCCGCCCTAGATCATGGATCGCTAGTCCCCTTGTATTTCATCAATCAGGAGTATACAGATTACAAACTTGTCCGAGTTTCTCTATCTGGATTGTCACTTCTTTCTCACTACCAACTGGGTAAAATCATCCAACAAGTCGCAGAAAAGCGCTCGGAAAACAGCGTTTTTATTGCAAGTGGTGATCTTTCACATAAGCTCAAAGAAAACGGACCTTATGGATTCCATCCGGAAGGTCCCCGATTTGATCAGGACATGACACAAGCAATGGAAAATGCCGATTTTATGCGTTTTTTGACATGTAGCGAACAATGCTCAGAACAAGCGGCGGAATGCGGCCATCGCTCACTGGTAATCATGGCTGGCGCCTTGGATGGACGAAAAGTCAGTGCCGAGCTTTTGTCTTATGAAGGACCTTTTGGCGTAGGGTATGCAATCGCTGCTTTTAAAGTGATTGAAAAAGATTCCTCACGTCATTTCGATCAAATGGTTCTTCAAGCAGAACAGAAGACGCTCGTTGATCAAAAAAACGCCGAAGATTCGTTAGTCCGTCTTGCTCGGCTCGCTTTAGAAACATATGTCTTGTCCAAAAAAACGATATCACCGCCATCGACATTTCCTCAAGAGTTGACGAATGAACGTGCCGGCGTGTTTGTCTCTTTAAAACTCAATCAACGGTTAAGAGGCTGCATTGGCACTACTCAGCCGACCACAAGCTCGATTGCCGAAGAAATCATCCAAAACGCCATCAGCGCTGGCACGCATGATCCTCGGTTCGACCCGGTGAGTGTGGATGATTTGTCGAGAATTGTATATAGTGTGGATGTCTTGAAACCGACCGAATCCATCTCATCGATCGATGAACTGGATCCCAAGCGATATGGCATTATTGTTCGCCATCAACACCGTCAAGCCTTGTTGCTTCCGAACTTGGAAGGAATCGATACCGTTCAAGAACAACTTCAAGTGGTATTACGAAAAGCGGGGATCAAGGAGACGGAATCCTATACGATGGAACGTTTTGAAGTCGTTCGTCATTTCTAATAATGAAACAAGTTAAAACCAAAAGGAATTTCGGTTTCTTTTTATAAAATGCATAGAATAATCTTCTTTGTCATGATACAATGAAACCACTTATATCGATTGAACAACACTTAAAAACCAATGGAGAATATCCAGGTTTTCTTTTTATACAACCTGAAAAATTAGCAACGTAACAATCATGAAAAAGAAGCAAAAAAGACGAAAAGGAGAATTGACATGCCCTATTACGAACAAGCCCAAATTGAAAAACTGAATCGAGATATCAAAACGCACTTTCCCCATCTGTTTCTTGTCGACCCCACAATGGAAAAGACGTTTAACGGTGTTTCGCGTTTGGTGATGCTGGACCGATATTCGCAAAAAGATATCAATCTTTTGTCCTTAGGCATCGGTGATTTGGTTGTTTGTGTGGTGAAGGATGATCCCAAATTTCCCAGTCGGGGGATAGGCTTCATCACGGACATAAGTGTTGATTCGGTGAGCGTTCGCTTGGAAGAAGAGTATGCCAAAATCGCTTTGGATGCGAATGACTTGGGAGAGGTTGTTCGTCTGAAAAACACGATTGACAAACCATTAGAACTCTTTTTTGAACAAATCGCCATGCGGGTCGCGGCTAATTTGGGAGCGGGAGAAACTGTTGAACATTTTCAGGAGTTTTATCAAGAAGTCGCCAATTTGAACATTGTTCCAGCTGGACGGATTCTTTTTGGAGCTGGAAGTCAATCCGCCGTCACTTATTTCAATTGTTTTGTCATGCCTTTTGTGGAGGATTCTCGAACCGGAATCAGTGAACATCGGCGTCAAGTTATGGAAATCATGTCTCGCGGAGGCGGGGTTGGGACCAACGGCAGTACGTTAAGACCGAAAAATTCGCTGGCCAAAGGTGTTAATGGCAAATCATCGGGTGCTGTCAGCTGGTTACACGATTTGTCTCAGTTGACCAATCTGGTGGAACAAGGCGGATCCCGTCGAGGTGCGCAAATGATCATGATGGCTTGCTGGCACCCCGATATCGTCGAGTTTATCATCTCCAAGATGCAGAATGTCCAGATTCTTCAGTTTTTGATTAAAGCGATCAAAGACGAAGACATTGTCCGTGAAGCCAAAGCAAAACTAAAGTTCATTCCTTTTCAACACGATGAAATGGAAATGGTAGAAACACTATACGATTTGGAAATGCGCGAACCCGGCACTCTGAAGCCGTCTATTATCACGAAAGTACAAGAAATGCGATCGACCGGTGGGCACTATGAAGTCAAAGATCCTGATTTTTTTAGCGGGGCAAATATTTCAGTTGCCATTACCCGTGAGTTCATGAACGCGGTTGAAAAAGATTACGAATATGAACTGAGATATCCGGATATCGATCATTATTCAGCTGGCGAGAAAGCCGCATATGATGAAAAATGGAAAACGATTGGCGACGTCCGTGATTGGGAGAATATGGGGTATCCGGTTCGTGTATATAAACGAATCCGTGCTCGTGAACTATGGAATCTCATCAATATTTGCGCCACTTACTCGGCAGAACCCGGAATTTTCTTTATCGACAATGCGAACGATATGACCAACGCAAAAGCCTACGGTCAAAAAGTGGTGTCCACCAATCCCTGTGGCGAACAACCTTTAGCTCCCTATTCTGTATGTAATCTTGCTGCAATCAACCTTGCCAACATGGTCAGTAAGGAAAAACAGGATGTGGATTGGAAAAAATTGGAAAAAACCATCCAAGTAGGCGTCCGGATGCAAGATAATGTGATTGATAAAACCACTTACTTTTTGGAGGAAAATCGCCGTCAAGCGCAAGGTGAACGACGTGTCGGGATGGGCATCATGGGCCTCCATGATCTGATGATTTTTTGTAATCTCCGCTATGGCAGCACCGAAGGGAACCGCTTTGTGGATAAATTGATGCGTTATATCGCTGTTTCAGCGTATCAGGCTTCTATCAATTTGGCCAAGGAAAAAGGGAGTTTTCCTTTCCTCGATCAATATGGTTCACGAGCACGTTTTATTGAATCAGGCTTCATGAAACGGATGCCCAAATTCATTCGCGAAGGCGTCATGCGCGATGGTATCCGCAATTCCCATCTCTTGACGATTGCGCCTACCGGATCCACCGGCACCATGGTAGGCGTCTCTACCGGATTGGAACCGTATTTTGCTTTCAAGTATTTTCGGAGCGGGCGATTGGGAAAATATATGGAAGTCGATGCTCCCATCGTGGAAAAGTACTTGGAGCAACATCCAGAATATCGAGATCAACCGCTTCCTTCCATTTTTGTGTCCGCTATGTCTCTTTCAGCAGAAGAACATGCCAATGTTCAGTGTATCATCCAACGCTGGGTGGACTCTTCCATATCCAAAACGGTCAATGCTCCTAAAGGGTATAGCGTGGAACAAGTACAAGAGCTTTATATGTATCTCTATAAACATGGAGCCAAGGGTGGCACCGTCTATGTGGATGGCAGTCGGGATGCGCAAGTCTTGACATTAAAGAAAACTGAAGTGCCACCGGTACAGATGGATATCTCCGATTTGGGAATCCATATGATGCCTCAAGAAACCTTTTCAGCCTCGATCGAAAGCGATTTGCACCTTCGGTCCAAAATCGGACGCAACATCGGCGTGGAGATCGGTGACATCTGTCCCATTTGCCTTGAAGGAACGGTGGAAGAATTCGGTGGTTGTCATACCTGTACCAATTGCAATGCCCAATTGAAATGCGACATTTGATCGATCGGCAAAATTTAAAGGAGATGGTTCATGATGTCAATGCTTTGGAAACGCATCCTCAAGATAATTGTATTGGTCATCATCATCGGTATTAGTTTGTTCTTGCTTTTGCTTTTGCGACTCAGTTCAGTTCGCTGGGCGTCCATTTCCCGTCAAGAACGCCATCTGGAAGAATTAAGAGAGCTCTATCAACAGGACTATGATCCCGTGGATGAGCAAGCATTTGCCAATTTCGACTTGGATGACCCCTCGATCCGGCTCAATGAGATCCGGATGATCGCTTCTCATAATTCCTACAAGACCCGGGGAACGGACATCGGGAAATTCTTCGTCGGATTGGGTGATTCGTTTGAAGAGGCGAAGGCCTTGAAATACGCAAATCCACCCTTGACCGAGCAACTAGACAAAGGAATTCGGAGTTTTGAACTGGATGTCCGCTATCGGCGGGACACCTTTGAGGCCATTCATGTTCCACTCGTGGATAATGGCTCTACGGCGGTCAATTTGGCACTGGCATTTGAGGAGATCGCTCTGTGGTCGGAACATAATCCCAATCACGTCCCCATTCTCTTGTTGTTGGAATTCAAAGACGATTGGATGATGTTGGATCCGGCGTTGAAACCGATTGAAGCCGCCGAGTTCGCGCTGTTTGATACCTTGCTTCAAGAGTCTTTCGGAGAGACGCTTTATACCCCGAGCGACTTGATGGGAAGCCACTCTTCGATTCAAGCAAGACT
>JAAYZB010000060.1 GCA_012515085.1 Acholeplasmataceae bacterium | reverse complement strand
TGGGATCGTCAAAATGGAATACTTCGCCATCAAAACCAAATGCATACCACTTGCGGGCTTCGGCCAATTCTTCCGGTGTCGTCGCCGCTCTCAGTTTCAAGACTTTGGGCAACTCCCGATAGAAATAGTGAGCGCCATACATACCGATCACGTGCGTGCTTTCATTGGTAGCCGCTTCGGCGATCGCCTTCATTTGCTCGTAGGTCCAATCATAACCTGGCGCTTGGATTCCCGCCGCATCCAAGATGTCCAGATTGACAATCCACAGTTGCGGGAAAATAAACGTCGGCACCGCATAACGGCGTCCTTGATAGGTTCCTAAATGATAGACCGAATCAAAGATGTAGTCGGTATCAGGATCATGATCGAAATACTCGGTGATATCCGCTAAAATGTTATAGGGCAAGAAATTCCCCAGTCTTCGAATCAGGAACACGTCCGGAAGCGTGCTCGGCGGTTCCGCTAATGCCATAAAGCTCGCATCCCATTCGGTATCTTCACTGACGATCTGCATGTTGACGGTGATGTTCGGATATTTCTCAGTAAACGCTTGAACCATCAAAGATTCGATCGTCACGATGTCGGCAGAGGTATGTTGCCAAGACGCATAGGTGAGCGTGATCTCTTCTTCTTGCCAGTCCGGAGTTCCATTGTGATTTTTGTCCCAGAACTCATCATAGACAGCTGTCGTCGTTTTCTTTGTCGTGGTCGTTCCGGAAGGTATTGTGGTCACATCTCCTGTCGATGATCCACTCGTTGGCACGTTCGTCGATGAATTGGTCGTTCCGTTTAAGGTAGTGGTCGCTGTTGGCGTTGAAGTGTTTGGGTCTGTCGTTATCCCCCCGCAAGCATAAAGAACCACTAAAAACGTCATACTCAAAATCATAATCGCACATTTTTTCATAATTTTCTCCTTCACATATAATGTTTATTGGATCGTGAAAGCCAAATCCTTTTCAAGCGAGTCGATCTGAAATTGGATTTGCCCGTTTGTCACTATAATTGTCCGTGCTTCCAAGAAAGCCCCCGTAGTAGTATCAAAGAATGTCAGTGTATAGGTGTTGTTCGACACAGGAATCTCAATGACAATATCTTCTAGAATCCCCGGATCGGGATTGGAATACGTCCATAGCTTATGATAAAGATAACCATAAGTTGCCGTCTCCGTTTGAACGCCCATCAGCCCAACCAAGCCATTGGAAAGCGAAACACCGCTGATTTTTCGTAGATCTTGGAAGGTTTTTCCAGCAAGATCCATCTGACGGGCATAGGACCCAATGCCATCAAACCGATACCAAAGGTCATGAAGGTCGATCCAAGAATCCCACCACCATTGCATCGCCCCACCGGCACCTGTCATGATGCCCGCCCAGAGTCCTTGATGCAAAGTGATCCCAGTCGGATCTTTGGCATACGTATTCGCTCCGTTTTGCCAGTCGATCCCGATTTCACCAAAGAAGATCGGTTTGTCATATTTGGCACTCAGTGTGTCGATTTCTGTTGCCAGTTTCTGAATAAAATTCGTGTCGTAGTATTCGTAGCTGTGAACCGCCCCAAAATCAATGGATTTGAGCAAATAGGCATCGCATCCGTAGGTGAACTTGTAACTCGTCGTGACCAGATGTTGGTAAGGATCGTTTTCCTTGATCCAAGTTGCCATATCCGAATGCCATCGGGTAACGATGCCGGAGTTATAGCCATCCACCCAATCCACTTCGTTAAAGAGTTCCCAAGCAAAGAGATGCTCCGAATGCGAATATCGGGCTATCAGATAACGAAGTTCATTTCTATACCAGCGTTTCGCATCGCTGTTATAAAAGAATTGAATCGGGAGGTCCAACATTCCTCCATTGGCTTTGTTATAAGGATTGATTCCCCAATTGGGATTCGTAACGGCCGAGAATTGGCCGTGATTGATCAAGGTGAGCATCAAATAAACGCCTTTTTCTTCGGCCAACCGAAACAGTGTGTCGAGTCGGATCGCAATATTCTGAGTGGAATCAAAATTGGAGTAAGAATAGCGATGAATGGAAAACGCGCGATGGGACATCCAGATCCGAGCGTAATTTCCCCCGCTTGATTCGAGATGTTTGAACCAGTTGAAATAATCATATGTGCCAAGGGATGTTGCCCACCATCCGAAATTTGCCCCGACGGGAAGATAACTCGTTCCTCTGGAAAACACAAATTGACGGTTGTTTGCGGAGTCGACTTGGATAAATCCGCGTGAGGTTTCAGTGTATTCTGTTACCTGAAACGATCCGGTTTTTGTTTGAATCAGATTCTCTTCTATCCTGACTTCCAGCGTATAGTCCCATTTTCCTACTTCATCCGGTCGGATACGAACGAGATAATGGCTGATTCCTTCATCCAATCCTCGAACCATTTCCTGTCCAGAGGTGAGATAGCCTTCCTCATCATAGGTTTCGCCTATCAGGATATGATCGCGATATTCCCAAAACCAGAATGCATTTTGTCGAAGAGTTTTTCCTGAGGGAGCGGAAAAAATCATTTCCAAACGAATTTGATCGTAATCATACGGATTATAATCCGTTGCGATTTTTTCGTTTCCGGAAGGCTCATATAGCGCCAATTCCAACAACTGATCGGTTTGAATCGATTCGGTCAGAATGTGGATTCGATCGATGAGCGGCTCTACCGTGACTTTCGAAGA
>JAAYZB010000059.1 GCA_012515085.1 Acholeplasmataceae bacterium | reverse complement strand
CTGGATATTATTGATCAGTTTTTGGCGGGTTTTTTCGAGAAAATAAGCATAATCGCGCTCATCATCCGATGCGGTAGTATAGTCAATATATTGACTTACTTTGTTATCGTTGAAATCGATTATTTTTTGCGCTTTATGGACATATTCAATTACTTGTTGGCTACCGTTTTGTTGGGAAAAGAGGTAGGCTTGACGAAGATTTTCGGTTTTTTGTGCCAGCCGATAATTCAATTTCGCAAACTGAAAAGCCTGCTGGTCGATAGCCAGTTGATGGCGAAGGGACAACTCGAGTTTTGCTCGTTCAAATCGTGCATCAATTTCTGCGAGTTCGCGATTGTACGCCAAATCATGGATCGATTTTTCTTGAAGCGTTAATTTCTCCAGAAAACGTTGTCTGGCAATGGCGAGTTGTTGTTTGTAATGGATATCGATTACTGAACGATCAAGCGCGATAAGGGCGCTGTAATGGTCAGAGTTAGATTTGATTTTTTGTATGTTGATATCATGTTGAAAACAGGCAAAGACCTCGTCATTGTCCAGTTCGGCAATATATTTTTGATAGTCTCCGGAAATGTCTGCACATTCCATTTTTTTCTTGATTTCTGCTATTTCCAATTGATTCCTTGATTCTAACGTGATGATATCTTTGCTCAGGGAATCAATCTTCGAAATCATGTCGGTCAGGTGGGTGGTTACGCTGTTTACCTGAACCATCACTTGAATTTTAAAATCTTCAACTGTTTTGGCACTTTGTGCGATATAATCAGTTTTCACTTCGGTGATTCGTTGATTAAATCGAATGAACTCCGATAACAGGTTATCAAGATCGTCGAACGATTCATTGACGTAAAAGGCGAAGTTACTATACAAATTGATGCTGTTTTGGAAAAAGGTGGCAGGCATGAAGTAAGACAACTTTATTTCTTCGACGCGACGGAATGAGTCAATCTTGATTTTTTTGATTTCGTTTTGATATTTCGATATCAACAAATCAGCCATTTCTTGGTTGTGTTTGAGAAGATAATTCGATTTTTTTTGAACGATTTCATATTGCATGATCGCTTTTTCGGTTTCAAAACGATTATTGTCTTGATTGTACTGGAGAATTCGTTTTCCCAGAATTGAAAGTGACGACTGCAATTCACGCTTGATGACAGCCTCAAATGTGTTTCGTTTTTGTGTTATATCGCGTATTTGTTTGACATATTGGCGAATGACGGATTGATTCAGTTGTGTATGGGGTTTTTCGCGGTCCCGGCCAAGACGTTCGACTCGGGATTTGTATTTGTTAAAGAGATCAGATGTTGATTTAAAGAGAAAGGTCATTTTGTTCTTGGTTTCTCGCAATGATTCAAGAACGGACATAATGGTTTCATTCATGAATTTGGAATCATTTAAGGCATCGGATCGCAATTGATTATTAAGGGCGATGAGCGCGTTTTTTGATTCTTCAATTGTCCAAAGCAATTTGTTCGCCTGTTGAGAGTTGATATCTTGATAAGCATGTTTCATTGATTTAAAACGCTGATCTTCTTGAACTAAAAAGTCATGATGCACTTTCATTTCGTGATCGATTTGTTTATGAATTGCGCTCGACATTTCTTGGAACTGGGTATAACTATCTTTTTTTAAATCCGCGATTTTGTTCATGACCGCATCAAATTCGCTGATCTCGTTATCTATCAATTGCTGAGTCTGACGCTCGTGTTTTTCAAGGTCATGATCATTCTTGGAAAACAAGTCATTATATTCTTGATTAATAAAGTCTACAGCTGCTTGATAATCTTGTTCTGTTTGCATATACTGGACAGAATGGTTGTCTTCAAAAGAACGGTAAGTTTCCGCAATTTTGTCAATTTCAACAAAATAGTCACTTAATACCCGCGACAAATCACGCTCAAGCTGATTTTGAGTCGCGGTATGATCGGATTCGATTTTGGGGAAATACTTGAGGTAAGATGATATGATATCGCGATCTTTTGCCATTTTACCTCACCGCCCCTCTCTTTCATTTCATTATAATATACTTATATTCATAATTCAATAAATGTCGCCAAATAAATCTAGCGATTTTTGATGGTTTTTTTGATATAATAAAACCGAGGTGCAGTTATGGATAAACGAATCATCAGTAGCAATCTAATGGTCGATGACGAAATCGAAGTCACTTTACGACCAAGGACTTTTTTGGAATACATTGGCCAGCACAGCGTTAAGGACATGATGAGTATCGCTGTTCAAGCGGCTAAAAAACGCGAAGAATCGCTCGACCACGTGTTGTTATATGGGCCTCCAGGGCTTGGGAAAACCACATTGGCGGCAGTCATTGCCAACGAATTACAGGTATCGATGAAAACCTGTAGTGGACCCACGATTGAACGCACTGGAGATTTGGCTGCGATACTGACGTCTCTCGAACCCGGAGACGTACTTTTTATTGACGAAATTCATCGATTACCGAAGATTGTTGAAGAAATTCTGTATTCTTCTATGGAAGATTTCGTTATCGACATCGTGGTTGGAAAGGATGCGGGCGCAAAGTCGATTCGCGTTGATTTACCGCCATTTACCTTGATTGGAGCGACGACTCGTTTTGGGGATCTTTCAGGACCTCTTCGCGAACGCTTTGGCATTGTTCATCGGTTGGATTTCTACTCGGATAGCGATCTGGAAACAATCGGTAGGAGAACGGCAAAAATATATGATTGTCCCTTCGAGGAAACTGCCATCATTGAACTCGCCAAACGGAGTCGTGGGACGCCTCGGATCGTTAACCGTTTGTTCCGAAGAGTACGTGATTACGCAGACATATTAGGAGATGGAACGATTACCTATCAAATTACCTGTCAAGCATTAGAAAAGTTGAAGATTGACGAAAGTGGGCTAGATCGAAAAGACCGAGAATATCTTGGCGCAATCATTGATAAATATAAAGGTGGCCCGGTTGGACTAGAGACCCTCGCAACGTCTATCAGTGAAGATCCGTTGACACTAGAAGACGTTTATGAACCCTTTTTAATCCAAAAAGGCTTTCTTTCTCGCACACCAAGGGGGCGGGTTGCGACAGAAAAAGCATATCGGCATTTAAAGAAAACTTATCAGGATCGCTTATTTTGATATGAAGACCAGCGATTTTGATTATCTTCTACCGGAACGTTTGATCGCTCAATCTCCTTTGCCGAATAGGTCGGATTCCCGACTAATGCTCCTGAACCGAAAAACTGGAGAAGTCGGTCATGACACGTTTCGTAATTTAACGAATTATCTTTCGACAGGAATGGTGTTGGTATTGAATGATACTCGCGTGTTACCTGCTCGTTTATTAGGAACGAAAACTAATACAGGAGCGAGAATCGAGCTATTGTTGCTTCGAGAGATTCGTCCTGATGTTTGGGAGACTTTGGCGCGTCCCGCTCGTCGAGTGAGTCCTGGGACATTGATTGATTTTGGCGATGGGCGACTTCAGGCTGAATGTGTTGTAAAGAAAGCCGATGGAATTCTGGAATGCCATTTTCGCTATTCTGGAATTTTTCTGGAAATACTGAATCAGTGTGGAGAAATGCCACTTCCGCCCTATATTCATGAAAAACTTCTTGATCAGGAGCGCTATCAAACCGTATATGCACGAGAAGTTGGCAGTGCGGCAGCGCCGACGGCTGGATTACATTTTACTCCAGAACTAATCCAGCAAATCAAAGACATGGGAGTGGAGGTGCTCAATCTCACACTTCATGTAGGACTTGGCACCTTTCGCCCTGTCGAAGTTGCGGATATTCAAAAACACGCCATGCACAGCGAGTCATACCACTTAGGTGAATATGAAGCAATGCGACTGAATCTGGCTAAAGCGGAAAAGCGCCCGATCATCGCGATCGGAACTACTTCCGCAAGAACGCTTGAAGCGAATGTTTCTAAATATGGACACTTTACGTCTGAAACTGCTCAAACCGATATTTTTATTTATCCTGGATATCATTTTCAAGCAATTGATGGGTTGATTACCAATTTTCATCTACCCAAATCGACATTAGTTATGCTGGTATCGGCTTTTTGTTCTCGAGAAATGGTTCTCGATGCGTATCAAGAAGCGATTCGAAAAGAATATCGTTTTTTTTCCTTTGGCGATTCCATGTTCATTCATCCATAAAAAAGACCAAGAGACAAAGCTCTTAGTCATAGTATACGAAAAGGCCATCTGCCCTTTTTATTTGATTTCAAGAATTGGAAGTGGTTTGATTTTTTTGACAAGATACATGAAGGGTGTATCCAATAGCGCGATGAAGACTTTGATGAGGTAAGTAGATATAATGATTTGCCAGAGGACATTGGAGGGATAGATTCCTAAGAAAGCGATGGGAACAAAGATCAAGGTATCGATGAGTTGACTTACGAGTGTGGAAAGATTGTTTCGAATCCACAAATGCTTGTTTTCAGGTAGCCGATCCCAGATTTTTTGATAAAGAACGATATCTAAAAACTGACTGATGAGATAAGCAATGACGCTTCCTAGGAGGATTCGGGGGAGAAAACCAAAGATGGTTTCTAACGCTTCTTGAGACAAATCAAATTCATTGGGAAGGTATAAGAGCGCCAATTGCATGGATGCCATGGTTGCGATCATTACAAAAAAACCAACCATGACACCTTGACGAGCAGTCTTTTTTCCAAACAATTCATTGAGTGAATCGGTAGCTAAAGACACGGTGCCATACAAGATGTTTCCAAGTGTCGCATGAAGGCCAAATACGGTAATGGATTTTGTGACTTGGATATTTGCTAAAATGGTTGCCAAAGCAATCCATCCAACGATTCCCACTTTTCCAAAAAGCTTGTACGCCAAGACAAATAATGAAAAGTTGACGATGATTCCAGCAAACCAAATCAATTCATTCATAAAACAGAATCCTTCCTTCAACAAGACGAAGATATAAATGCGATAACATTATAACAAATCAGGGAGAAAATACAACAAAAACGTGATAAGGTTTGCGAAAACAGCCAAATAGTAGTAAACTATGCTTGATTAATTTTTGACAACAGGAGGATTCATATGGACCGAAAAATACTGGTAGAAGTTTCTGCAAGACATGTACATCTGAGCCAAGGGGATCTGGCAACCCTATTTGGAGATCAATATCAATTAACTATCAAAAAGATGTTGTCTCAACCGGGACAATACGCAGCCGAAGAAAAAGTGACGATTGTTGGGCCCAAAAAAGAATTGGCAAACGTCTCGATTTTAGGCCCGACTCGTAATAAGACCCAAGTGGAATTATCCGCAACAGATGCTAGAATGATTGGCCTTATCGCTCCAATACGAGAATCGGGAGATACCTATAAAAGTGCCCCGTGTAAAATCGTTGGACCGAAGGGAATGATTGAAATTTCAGAAGGTGTCATCATTGCCAAACGACATATTCATCTGACGCCAGATGACGCTCGGCGCTTCCAATTAAAGGATAAAGACGTGGTTTCAGTGAAAATATCGACCAATGATCGATCCTTGATATTCGGAGATGTTGTTATTCGAGTGCGCGATGATTTTGCATCAGCTATGCACATTGACACTGACGAAGGCAATGCAGCGGGAATAACTGGGGAAATGACCGGGGTTATTCTTTAAACAATGGCAGTCACTTTTGAACTTACCCACATCTGCAAACAATCTGGAGCACGATGTGGGATTTTACATACTTCAAGCGGCGATATTCCGACGCCGGTTTTTATGCCCGTCGGTACTGCGGCAACCGTGAAAACCCTGGAGCCAGACGAAATTAAGGAAGTCAGTGAAGGCTTGATTTTAGCGAACACCTATCATCTGTGGCTTCAACCGGGAACAGACATCATTGAACGACATGGCGGAACGAAATCGTTCATGAATTGGGACGGAGCTTTATTGACCGACTCGGGCGGATTTCAAGTATTTAGTCTTTCCAGTATCCGAAAAATTAGGGAAGAGGGAGTTGTTTTTCGCCATCATTTATCCGGAGCTCCTTTGGAGATGTCGCCCGAAGACAGCATCCACATTCAAAATATTCTTGGTTCTGATATCATCATGAGTTTTGATGAGTGTCCGCCTTTTGATGCGGGTTATGACTATCTGAAAGCATCGGTAGAGCGAACGATTCGATGGGCGGAAAGAGGTAAAAAAGCTCATCAAAAGAGCGATTCACAAGCGTTGTTTGGAATTGTGCAAGGTGGACCATACCCAGATTTGCGCCGTCATTGTCTGGATGAACTGATCAAATTGGATTTTCCGGGATACGCCATTGGCGGTTTATCGATCGGCGAGTCTAAAGCAGAAATGAAAGCTGTTTTGGAAATGATGGCAACGGTTATGCCAACAGAGAAACCCAGATATTTGATGGGAGTTGGCGATCCATTTGATTTGATAAATGGGGTCATGCACGGAATTGATATGTTTGATTGCGTCTTGCCCACGCGAATTGCTCGACATGGCTCTGCCATGACTTCAGAAGGAAAAATCGTAGTGAAGAACAAACGATATGCAGAAGATCTGACGCCACTCGATCCGGCATGTGATTGCAAGGTCTGCAGGCAATATACGCGAAGTTATCTTCGCCATTTGTTTAAATCTGAAGAAATCTTAGGCCTTCGCTTGCTTTCTTATCACAATCTTTATTTTCTCAAACGATTGATGCATCAAATCCGCGAGGCAATATTGGCAGATCGCATGGGAGATTTTTTCAAGGAAATGATCGAAAAAGCCAAGCCGATTGTGGGATATTAGTAAAATTGTTCACACGCTTGTCCGTCTTCCAAGCGAAAACAGTTAAATCATATTGAAAAAAATACAATGAAAACATATAATAATAGATACATAACAAGTTTTTCAGCAATCGCTTGCATTTGGATTAGATCCAGCCGATGGTTTGAAAAACAAGGGGGATAATATGTTCGATCTCAACGACAAATTCAACCAGAAGCCGAACATCAAAGTGATTGGTGTCGGCGGTGGCGGAGGATCTGCCATTAATCGCATGATCGAAAACGACGTTCAAGGCGTTGAGTTTGTGGCAATGAATACCGATGCCCAAGTTTTGAAATTGTCGAAAGCCGATGTTCGCCTACAACTAGGAAAAATGTTGACGCGAGGGTTAGGCGCCGGAGCCAGTCCGGATATTGGCAGACAAGCGGCCTTGGAATCCGAAGATGAGATTCGGGATTTGCTTGCGGATACCGACATGGTGTTCATCACGGCAGGTATGGGAGGCGGCACCGGGACCGGAGCAGCGCCAGTTATCGCTAGAATTGCTCGAGAAATGGGTTGCTTGACCATCGGCATCGTGACCAAACCGTTTGGCTTTGAAGGCCGTAAAAGAATGAGTGTGGCCATTCAAGGCTTGGAAGAACTGAAACCCTATGTGGATACGCTGATTGCAATTCCCAATGACAAACTACTTTATATCGTTGATAAAAACACACCTTATCTAGATGCGTTTCGCGAGGCAGACAATGTCTTGCGTCAAGGCGTTCAAGGCATCACAGAGATTATCGCAGTTCCTGGTGTCGTCAACGTGGATTTTGCGGATGTCAAGACAGTCATGAAAGATAAAGGGACTGCATTGATGGGCATTGGCATTGCGGAAGGTGATAATCGTGCGGTAGAAGCAGCAAGGGCGGCAATTCGCAGTCCCTTGCTCGAAACCTCCATCAATGGCGCAACCGATGCTATCGTGAACATCACTTCTGGTTTCGATGCGTCGCTTTATGAAATTAACGAAATTATCGAAGAAATTCAAAAATCGTCCACAACCGATATCAACGTGATTTACGGTTCTGCCATCAACTCTGATTTGCATGACGAGATTATTGTAACGGTCATCGCGACTGGATTCAGTGAAGACCCTCTTTTCAAAGAATACACAATTCAGCGAGCGGAGACTCCGCTTGAGCCGGAGAGCCAGCCTGTCGAAATGGTTTCAAAACCAAGTCGATTGTCAAAGAAGGAAGCAAAGAAGAAAAACAAAAATAATAAAGAGGCCGAATCATTGAAAAAGCCGGCTGATGAAGAAGCCGAGGACATTCAGATTCCTTCCTGGCTTAAAGAAAGATTCCGGAAATAACCAGGCCGATACTCGGCCTTTTTTCTTGGTGATTAGTTGTAATGAATCAGCCTTGATGATACAATCATACGAGGGAAAGGAGGGGGCAATCCATGGATAATGACGATTTCTATAAGGTTGAATCCGACATAATCCGTTTGCTTAACAGTGATCTTCCATTAATGGAAAAACGCGAAAGTCTGGACCTTTTCCATGATTATGAATTATCCCAGAGTCTCCTTGTCCTCGATCAACCTTCGCGAAGAAAGTTCGCTCGCTGTTTCCTTCCATCACAAATGGCAAGCATCATCAGTCAATTGCCACCGGAGACTGCGTATGGTGTGTTGAAGGATTTGCCTCGTAGCGGGATTGGTCCAATCTTGAATGCGATGGAGAGCGACGACCTGATTGATATTATCGAAAGTATTGAAGAGCCCGAAGAACGCGTGACTTTTCTTTCTCTCATCAACCAAACAAAACGGATTTCTATCAAAGCCATGCTTGATTATGATGATGCACTCGTCGGATCGATCATGAACAACAACTATTTGGAGATACAACCCGAAAACACGGTGAAGGAAGCTATCAAGACCATGGTAGCGAATGCGCCGGAAGTCGAATTCATCAACAATCTCTATGTGGTTGATGATGGCGTCCTGATCGGCGTGCTTTCCTTAAAAGAAATCATTTCCGCCGGGAATCAGCCCAAAGCGTTAATTAAAGACATCATGACTGAAAATCTGATTACCGTCACTCCGTGGACGAAAAATGAAGATGCGATCCTTTTAATGAAAAACTACGACTTCTTATTGTTGCCAGTGGTGGATCAAGATGGCAAAATATTGGGTGTTGTCGCTTTTGACGATATGTTCGAGGTGTTGAACAAAGAATCAGATGAAGACTTTTCAAAATTGGCCGCTGTTTCCGATGTGACGATAGATATTGAGAAGGAGACCATTTTTTCGACCGTTAAAAAACGGTTGCCATGGTTGATCATCTTACTGGCGATCAATGTCATCACCAGTTCGATCATCACTGGTTTCAACTCTGTTTTAACAATGATTCCGGTGTTGGCGGTCTTCATGCCGCTCGTTTTGAATTTGGCGGGAAACACGGGTACTCAAAGCCTAGGCGTGGTCATCCGTTTGTTTGCGACCAACCAATTGGATACCCGAAAAGAAATCCGAAAACATCTGTATCGTGAAATGATAACAGGAATCATCAATGGGATTGCGATTGCGATCATGCTCTTTATCTTGGTTTTTTTGGTGAGGTTGATTAGTGGCGATTCCTTTGCCCACATACTGCCGTTCGCTTTAGTAATCGCTTTGTCAATAGCCGTTGCTTTGATAATCAGTACTTTAGTGGGTTCGCTGATTCCGCTTGTGATCAGCTTTTTGAAAGCAGACCCAGCAGTGGCTTCCGGGCCATTTATTACAACGATCAGTGACATCATATCGCTCTTGATCTATTTTGGCTTGGCCAGTCTGATGCTGGCCAGCTATCTCTAGGGAGGAGGGGCAAAGATGGATGAAGAAACCAAAATCCTCCAAGAAGAGCACGATTACAAAGAGACGATTACGCGTTTGATCCAAACCCATCAAGGCAACAGCAGCAAGTTGGAATCAATGCTCACGGAATTCCATCCCTATGACTTGTCACGAGTATTTTGCGATTTGGATAGCCTTACCAGAAAACAATTGTTGCAGGCGTTCAATCCCGATTTTTCGGCATCGATTTTCGAACACTTCTCTGAAGAGGAAGCCATTTCGATTATCCAATCTTTGCCCGCGGTTGATGCGGTCAAGATCATCGATCGGATGGAATCCGATGATGCTGTCGATTTATTGCATTATTTGGAAGAAGAGGAATTGGATATCTCTCTTGTCCATCGTTTATCACCAAAGAAACGAGCGGAAATCAATAAGCTCTGGGCATATTCTGAAGACGAAATTGGTTCGGCTATGTCCAACAGTTTCATTCGTCTTACGTGTGCGATGACGGTAAGAGAAGCGATGAAAAAAGTAGTTGCCATCGCTGGTGACACAGAATATATTTCCATTATCTATGTGGTAGATGAGCATCAACTGGTCGGCTATTTGAAACTCAAAACCTTGATCATTGCCCGAGCTGAAGAAAAAATCGCGGATATCATGGAAACCAGATTGTTTTACGCTCATCCCGGAGACGATAAAGAAGATGTGGCATTGATGATGCAGGAATATGGTGAATCATCGATGGCCATTGTGGATGACACGGAACATTTGGTTGGGATTGTGACTCATGATGATTTAATGGATATCATTAGCGATACAAAATCGGAAGATTATGCTCGTTTTGCTGGTCTGGCAGATGGAGATATCGATCTTAAAACCGATACCGTACTGGATTCGGTCAAAAACCGCTTGCCTTGGCTTTCCGTATTATTGCTTCTCAGTATGGGCACTTCATTGATCTTATCCTTATTTGAAGGAAGTATGACTGCATCTGCCGGAGCCATCTTGCTTTCTTCAAAGTTAGCGGTTTATTTGCCTCTCATCTTAGATATGGCTGGAAACTCCGGTACTCAAAGTTTGGCGGTCATGATTCGTTATCTAACCGGTGGGAAACCAGAACTGACTCGAAAGACCATGGGGAAGTACCTTTTTCGAGAGGTAGGGACCGGCATCTTGCAAGGGGCATTGATCGGGATTTTGGTCTTTCTGTTGGTTCTATTGACAAATTGGATCACAACCGGGATCTTGGCAGATCATCGGAGTCTTCTAACGGGAATTGTGACTGGATTCGCCCTTTGGCTCACGTTGACGATTTCTACGATTTTGGGTGCGGTGATTCCTTTAGGACTGGACCGGATGAAAATCGATCCAGCGGTTGCTTCCGGTCCATTTATTACAACAATTACTGATATTATCGCCTTATCGATTTACTATGCGATCAGTTTGGCAATTCTCTTACCACTTTACCTATAGAAAGGAAAACGAAGAATATGCTAACAAGCAAAGAACGCAGTGCTTTGAAACAATTGGCGCAAACCAGAAAACCGGTATTCCAAATTGGAAAAGAAGGGTTGACTCCGACCATACTGATTCAGATCAAAGACTATCTCAAGAAGAATGAATTAGGAAAAGTTAGTGTGCTTAACACCGCTTTTGAACAGTGTGACCAAATTATCTCGGCTTTGGAAAACGAAGCAATTGAAGTGGTTCAGAAAGTCGGCAGAGTGCTGACTATTTATCAAAAAAATCCGAACTTGACGCGGGGGATTGAATTACCATTATGAAAATACTTGTGACCAATGACGATGGCTTCAATTCGGAGGGGATTCGAATCCTAGTTGCCAAAATGAAGACATATGGCGAGGTGACGTTGGTAGCCCCGCATCATCATATGAGTGGGGCTTCCGTATCGAGAGTATTTTGGAGTGAAGCAGAAGTACATCAGCACGCGCTAAATGTTTATAGCGTAGAAGGGACTCCTGCCGATGCGGTTTCCTTTGCCTTGTATGGACTTAACTTGAATCCTGATTTGGTCGTCTCTGGTATCAACAACGGCTTCAATGTCGGGGCTGATACGGTCTATTCTGGAACTGTGGGAGCTTGTATGGAAGCTTTAAAAGCCCATATACCCGCAGTTGCTTTTTCCGCGGATTTTGATGATTTTTCGAAAGCGATGATGGATTTTGACGAGGTGATGACGTTCATTCTGACGCACAGCCTGTTGAGCAAAGAATACTTATTGAACGTGAATTTCATCTCTAGAAAACATTCGAAGAGCAAAGGGATCATCATTACAGATTTGGGATTTCGTCCAGCCGAACACTTCTTCCAACAAAGTGAGAACGGTAAGTACAAAAGTCGTCGCCGATTCACACCGGTGTCGTTTCAAGCCGGAACGGATTTATGGGCGATGGAGGAAGGGTACATATCAATCACGCCACTGAAGTTTGCCAATCAAACAACATCAGGACTTCAAGAATTGAAAGCAAAGGTCGGTCAAAGTGAATAAACGTAAATTCTGGGTATTTCTTAGCTTTTACCTCATCAATCTGATTGTGGTGGGATTAGTTATTGGGCTTTGGATTACAAATCGAACCATCGAAATCCTATTGGCGCTCTATTTATTGTTGCTGACGGGGTTTTTCTCCTACTCAACCCGGAAAAAACGATAAGGGGGAATGATGATGTCCATCGCCGATCAAGTAAAGCGAATCAAGCAGGAATTACAGGGGCAGATAATTGTCGCCGCAACCAAATATGTGGAAGCGGATCGCATTCGTGAATTGGTTTCTGCTGGCATAAACGATGTCGGAGAGAATCGAGTTCAAGACCTTATAAGAAAGCAAGATCAGTTGAGTGATCTCTCACTTCGGTGGCATTTTATCGGATCCTTACAATCCAACAAGGTCAAACTGATCGTTAATCGGATTGATTTTCTGCACTCTTTGGACCGAGTGTCCCTGGCTCAGGCAATTCAACAATATCGGGAAAACAAGCCGCTCGATTGTTTTATTGAAGTGCATATTGCCCAAGAATCAACAAAATCGGGACTGCCTTGTGAAGAAACAAGCGATTTTATTCGAAATTTAGCAGAATATGATAAAATAAGAGTAGTCGGATTGATGGGAATGGCGACATTGACCAATGAGTTGGATCAAATTGGGGGGGAGTTCCAGTGTCTGTTAAAACTCCGAGATGACATCCAGGCCCGCCATTGGCAACATGCACCGTGTCAATTTTTGTCAATGGGCATGTCAAATGACTATCGAATTGCACTTGAGCATGGCGCGACGCATCTTCGCTTGGGCAGCGTGTTATTCAGAAACGGAGGATAGAAAATGGGACTTTTCAATAAGAAAGCAACAATCGAAACGACGAATGTCGATTTTGAGGATCTGAAATTTTTTCGAGTCCAAGATTCATCCGGAATTTATGAGTATGCGGAAATGATTATGCATCGGTATCCAATCGTGCTCAATTTATCGGATTGTTTGATCCCAGAAGCCAATGAAGTACTCATGTTTCTGACCGGAGTGCTTTATGCTTGTGATGGAGAGATTGTCAAAATTCAGGATAAAATTTATCTGATGGCGCAGAAATCGGATTTGAATGGACCAACGTTGCAGAAATTTATTCAAGATTATCAGAAAAAATAACAATGCCTGAAATCATCCACTCAATTCTTTCTGTCTCCTATCAAATTCTTCGAGTCTATTTTTATCTCATGTTTGCGACGTTGATTCTCAGTTGGACACCCATTCGAAATACCCGTTTCTATAATGTGCTCGAAAAAATTACCATGGTCTATTTAAATCTATTTCGAGGATGGCTCGTAGTCGGTCAGATTGATCTCACTCCCATTCTTGGATTGATCCTCTATCAATTCATTTTGCAGATGATTGGTCGAGCATTATAAAAGATGACTTCTTTTACTTGAAAATTTACGGAAAACAGAGTATAATCACGTTAAACATAAATTGTGGATCGGGACTTGATTTCTTCGAAGCTTTGATAGAGACCCTGTGGCTGGTGAAAACGGGGAAGTGAGGGAAATCGGATCACCCGGGAGAGGTCTGGTGAAAAATGAGTAACCATACCCGCTGGTCGGCGTTATCGACTCGAGCGCTAGGCAACTAGAACAAAGGTGGTACCGCGGTTCACATCGTCCTTTTTGAAGGACGATTATTTTTTTGGAGGGGTTCGATTATGGACAAGAAAAAGCAATATAAAGACACGTTGTTAATGCCAAAAACAGAATTTCCCATGCGAGGGAATTTAGGCGAAAAAGAACCAGAAATCCAAGCAAAATGGGAAAGTATCGGTCTATATGAACAAGTGCTTGCCAAAAACGATGGCAAACCGCTTTTCATCTTGCATGACGGCCCTCCTTATGCCAATGGATCGATTCATGCCGGAACCGCTCTCAATAAAGTACTCAAGGATTTTGTGTTGCGATACAAAAATATGTCCGGTTTCAAAGCGCCTTATATTCCGGGATGGGATACGCATGGATTGCCCATTGAAAACGCATTATCCAAATCTCGGAAAGTCAACCGCAAGCAAATGAATGTCGCACAGTTTCGTGAATTATGTCGAGATTACGCATTAGAGCAAATCGAAATCCAAAAAGCGCAGTTTCGACGTTTGGGAGTACTTGGAGAGTGGAATAATCCCTATATCACTTTGGACAAAGCCTATGAAGCGTCTCAACTTCGGTTGTTTGCGAAAATGGTGGAGAAAAATCTGATTTACAAGGGAATGAAACCGGTCTATTGGTCACCATCCAGTGAATCGGCACTAGCTGAAGCCGAAATTGAATATTATGACGTGACTTCGCCATCCATTTATGTGGCTATGCCCATCAAGAAAACCAAAGGGATTGTTCCGAGAAATACAGAGTTACTGATCTGGACAACGACCCCTTGGACGATTCCTGCTAATTTGGCAATTTGTGCCGGACCGGAACTTGAATATGTACTCATCAAACTGAAAGACAATCGGTATTACGTGTTAGGGAAAAACCGACTCAGCGCTTTGACCGAACTTCTGGGTCTTTCGGATGTGGAAGTCGTCAAAACTGTATTTGGCTGGGAACTGGAAGGACTGACTTATAAACATCCTTTATATGATCGAGTGTCACCCGTTATTTTAGGAGAACATGTCACGGATGATGATGGAACCGGATTGGTTCATACGGCACCCGGACATGGTGAAGATGACTTTGTGGTTGGCCAAAAATACGGGTTGGACGTTTTCTGCCCCGTGGATTCGCACGGATATATGACCGAAGAAGCCGGAGAACGGTTTGCCGGACTGTTTGTGGATGATTGCAACCTAGAAGTTATCAAGGCTTTAAAGGAATGTAATGCGTTGTTGTTGACCGAAGCGATCCAGCACAGCTATCCTCACGATTGGCGAACGAAGAAACCTGTTATTTTTCGGGCAACACCACAATGGTTCGCTTCGATTGACCAATTGAAACAAGATATCTTAAAAGCCATCCAAACTGTCAAATGGTATCCCTCATGGGGAGATGTCCGGCTCTCCAATATGATCAAAGACCGCAAATCTTGGTGCATCTCCCGTCAACGGAGCTGGGGCGTGCCGATTCCGGCATTTTATACCGAAAAAGGAACGGCACTCTTGGATAAGGATCTCATCGAGTATTTTGCAAAAATCGTTGAAACCGAAGGAACCAATGCCTGGTTTACAAAAAGCGTGGCGGAGTTGATGCCCGCAGGCTATACCCATCCTGATTCACCCAATGGAATTTTCGAAAAAGAGACCGATATTATGGATGTTTGGTTTGATTCTGGAACCAGTCATCATGGAGCATTGATCGATCGAGGCTATCCTTATCCCGCTGATCTCTATCTCGAAGGGTCCGATCAGTATCGCGGCTGGTTCAATTCCAGTTTGACGACCGGGGTTGCCAGCCGAGGCGAAAGCCCCTATAGAATCTTGGTATCTCATGGCTTTGTATTGGACGGCGAGGGCAGAAAGATGTCGAAATCGTTGGGCAACGTCGTCGATCCGAACCAAATTGCCAATTCGCTTGGTGCCGACATCTTCAGACTATGGGTTGCCAGTGTGGATTATCAGGCGGATGTCCGACTGTCCGATGATTTGGTCAAACAAGTTGCGGAATCGTACCGAAAAATCCGGAATACAGTTAAATTTCTTTTAGGGAATTTAGCTGATTTCAATCCGGTGGAAGATTCAGTCGATTTCAAGAACTTGGATGAAATTGATCAATATATGGTGATCAAAACCAATCGTTATGTCAAGGATTCACTCACAGCATATGAGGATTTCGCTTTTGACAATGTCTATCGGATGGCCAATAATTTTGTGACGTTTATTTCCGCATTCTATTTGGATTTTGCCAAAGACGTACTTTATATCGAATTGGTCAATGATCCCAAAAGACGGAAAATGCAAACTGTTTTATACCGGATGCTCGATTCTTTGCTGAAGTGTTTGACACCACTCATCCCCCATACCACATCCGAGGCTTATAGTTATTTACCCTATCGAGAAAAGGCTGATGTCTACTTGCTCGATATGCCAGAGGTTGAGGAGCTTTCCAGCGAAATAGAACCGCTGTATGATCAATTTATGGAAATGCGAGAATCTATTCTCAAAGCGTTGGAAATCGCCCGGAATGAGAAGGTCATCGGCAAAAGTCTCAATGCGCACTTGATTCTTTATCCGAAAGGACAATATGAAGTATTGCTGGATCGTCTTCAGGTCAATCTCGCTCAAGTATTCATCGTCTCTCGTATCGAGATTCGCAAAGAAGGATACGGATCATTCAAAGCCGAAGGCATTTCGATAGATGTGCTTCCTGCGGAGGGAGAAACGTGTGAACGTTGTTGGACCATTGTCGACAAGACCGATGAAAACGGTCTATGCTCACGTTGCCACAAGATTGTTGATCATTTAGAAACAAATAACAACTGAGTAGCCGATGTCGATGACATCGGCTTTTTGCGTCGAGTTTCATTGACTTTTTACTTGTTTTTTAGTATACTAAATGGGCATTAATCGCAGAAATAAAGAGCCATTTTCCAATGTATTCAAGAATGGGAAATTCATTTAGAAGGTGGAAGAATATGAAAATAAATGATTATATTGACCATACGTATCTTAAAGCGTTCGGAACCAAAAAAGAAATCGACCAATTATGTGAAGAAGCTCGTCAACACCAATTTAAGAGCGTTTGTGTCAACCCGACGTATGTCGAGTACTGCAAATCGCTTTTAGCGGGATCAGGCGTGTTGGTCTGTACCGTCATTGGTTTTCCTTTGGGCGCAAATACCACTGCTGTCAAAGTGTTTGAGACTTTGAATGCCATTCATAACGGAGCCGATGAGATTGACATGGTGATCAATATCGGCAAAACGAAGGAAGGCGACTTTGAGTTTGTTCGCGAGGAAGTGGAAGCCGTGGCGAAAGCGGCGAAAGGACACACGCTCAAAGTGATCATTGAGACTTGTTATCTGACGGAGGAAGAAATAAAAATGGTCTCCGCCGCCATTGGAAAGACCCAAGCTCGATTCATCAAGACCTCGACGGGATTCGGCACGGCTGGAGCGACGCCCGAAT
Source organism: Acholeplasmataceae bacterium (assembly GCA_012515085.1). Classification (GTDB taxonomy): domain Bacteria; phylum Bacillota_I; class Bacilli_A; order Izemoplasmatales; family Hujiaoplasmataceae; genus JAAYZB01. The sequence goes on along the minus strand of JAAYZB010000059.1, from coordinate 2,533 downwards.
ATGTTCGATTAATGAAAGAAAACGGTGCAGGAAAAGAAGTTAAAGCCGCTGGCGGCGTTAAAACCATTGCTGATTTTGAAAAAATGGTTGCTGCTGGAGCAACGAGAATTGGCACCAGCAACGGCGTTAAGTTGTTAGAAGGGAAGGAAGGGTCCAACTATTGAACGACATTCTTCCAGAAAATGTTCTCAAAAAGACATTGAATCTTGCCGGAAAGTTTGACCTCTTCAGACTCATCTTGACCTCAGCCATTTATACCGCGGCCGCGCTTTTGATTTTTGTCATCATGGGGCGGCCATTGGAATGGCTTCATTATGTGCTCATTTTTATGATGATGGCAGCTTATTCTTTGGGAAGAGCGGCAATCATCCGTTCACGAGTGAAAAAAGCGTTGGTTTCTCAAAGCAACTATTTGCTGAAAGCGAGGCCGGAAGCCGAACTTTATATTCCGATGCTAGAAAAGCCATTTGGTGTGATTCGTTTAAAAAAAGCAGCTCTTTATCTTGAAAATGGCGAATTATGGTTAATGGCATATGATCTTCAAATTGGTCAAATCTATCCCAAGGCAGGGCTCTCCCTACCGCTAGGGAGAGATTTTAAATTGGTTGGCATTACGCCTGGTGAACGCCCGGATTTTCTTCGAGTCGACGCCAAAATCAAAGAACAAAATTATCCTTTTGTCATTCCGGCAATCGATCAACTCGTCTCTTTGATTAAAAATCATCTCACCTCTCAAGAAAAGGAAGTGAATTAACATGGCAACGCCACATATTCAAGCACAAATGGGAGACATCGCACCCCTGGTGTTGATGCCCGGAGACCCGCTTCGCGCGAAATATATTGCCGAAACATTTCTCGACAACGTCACACAATTCAATACGGTTCGGAACATGTATGGCTATACTGGCACATATCATGGCAATAAAATCTCGGTCATGGGCTCCGGTATGGGGATGCCCTCTATCGGAATCTATGCGTATGAACTTTATCGTTTTTTTGGTGTCGAGAAAATCATTCGGATCGGTTCGGCGGGAGCTTATTCACCAACGCTACAATTGTTCGACACGTTACTCGTGACCGAAGCATGGAGTGAATCCAGTTATGCAAAAACCCAAAGCCAAGAGCTGAGAAAAGTACTGAAAGCATCTGCTTTGCTAAATAAAGAACTGAAGAGTGCCGCAAAAAAATTGTCGATTCATTTGCATACTGGAAGAGTTCATTCCACGGATGTTTTTTACCGGCAAGGTCCGGAAATACATGAAGCCATGTTTTTGAAACATCGCTGTCTTGCGGCGGAAATGGAATCCTTTGCCTTGTTTCACACGGCCAATATTCTCAAAAAACATGCGGCTTGTCTCCTAACCATTTCGGATTCGCTGGTGACAAAAGAAGAAACAACCAGCGAGGAAAGACAAAACGCCTTTACCAATATGATGAAGGTTGCTTTGGAACTGGCATGACAAATCCAAAGCTGTTTATCATCGATGAACAGCTTTTCTTCTTTGAGGGCATATGAAAGCAACCAATAAAACTATTCAAGACATCAACGTCCATTATCACAAGACAACCCAGTTCAAAACCGTTTTTTTCTCAGTGAAGTTCATTGGCCGATTTCTACCCGAAACAGTGAACGCACGGGCGCTGTTGCCGGATTTATTGCTGTCGGGGACTCGTCGATTTCCTTCCAAACTGCAGATCCAAAAAGAACTGAATCGATTGTATGGTACCGATATTCAAGTCCATACGTCAAAAATGGGGTTAAACAGCGTTATATCATTTGATATGACGCTTGTTAACGGTGAGTTTTTGCCAGGGAAGCCACAGTTGTTGGAAGAAGCCGTCCAGCTTCTATCAGAGGTCATTTATCATCCTAAAAGAATTCGAAATCGATTCCGAAAGAATCGGTTTGATGAGGAAAAACGGCAACTTCGGGAAGAGCTGGAAGCTGATTATCATGATAAAGTCAGCTATGCTTTTTCACGTTTTCGGAAGCAAATGTTTCAAGATGAATTATATCGTTATTCGGCGAATGGCGATTTGGAAAGCTTGGAAGAAGTGACTCTCGAGCGGATTGAAGATTGTTACCAAACCATGTGTTTTAGCGATCAGGTCCAGATCTATGTTGCCGGCGACTTTGACGAAAAATTGTGTGATCATTGGATTGCCAGGTATTTTTTTGGATCCAAGAAGGCCAAAATTTCTGATTGGTTGGATCGAGAAACTCGACCGGTGACAGCGATGAGGGATATTGAGGAATTCGGTGATTTGAACCAATCTCGAATCATTGTTGGATTCCGTTCAGGCATTGAGTCCGCTGACAACTTGTATTACCCAATGAGTTTGTTCAATACGTTGCTCGGTGAATCCGACCAAGCCAAACTGTTCTTGAAAATTCGTGAAGAATATCAATTGAGTTATGACATATCGTCGGTCTATGTTCCCAACAAAGGTGTGTTGATGGTCATGGCTGGGGTTGATAACAATAAGGAAGAAGAAACAATAGCGAAAATTCTTGAGGTCATCGAGTCATTTG
>JAAYZB010000058.1 GCA_012515085.1 Acholeplasmataceae bacterium | reverse complement strand
TTATATTTTAATTATACTTTAAATCGTGTGATAAGTAAAGAAATGTTTCTTTTACTTATCACTTTGGAATTCGAGTAAAGCAATCGATAATTGTGATATTTTTATGAATTTGTTAATTATTGTCAATGTTTTTGCTATAATAATTGTTGTATATCTGCTCTTGTATCAACGAGCCCATCATCTTTATCCCATGTCACCTGAAAGGACGGTTGTCGATGATCCCCTTGGCAAAGACTACTCCAAAAGAATACGTTATCTATAATTACGATATCCGCCAACAATCTCTTTCGTTCCTCTATCGCGGTGATAAAATTCCAGTTCAATACTGCGAATACAAACCATTGTGGCGTCTTCGCGACAAAGACCGGCAGATAGAGACCACTATCATTTCCGTTTAAAAGCTAGTTTTTTATCTACCTTTTCTCGACCAAGTTATTCCACAGGCAACACCGTGATATACCGATATGTTTCCGTCACATTTCCCGATTCATCAGATGAAAGATATTTGATCATGTATTCACCTGGAACCGCACATGAGACATAGCCTTCTGTCGTAACAATGACATCTCCCAGACTATTATCCAAAACATGAATTCCGGTATCAACCCAAACAGATCCTTCCACAATTGTATCGATGCCTGGGTTGAGACTTGCCAGGGGAGGCGTTTCATCAATGACTGTGACATAACGAACGATGTCACATTTTTGTCCATATGCCTCTGCCCGATATACAATCTGGTAGATTCCTGTTTTTGTCATATCGAGTGTTGATTCGATTTTTATAGCAGCAACCGGAATAGAATTAAATGTTGCATCCGCTCCGCTATCGACAAAAACCGAGTTGATTTCAACGGTGTCAACCCCTGGATTTAGCCATATATTTAATTCGCCTTGTGTGGCTGTGGTTGGAGCGTTTGTCGTTGGCTGTGTGGTTGAAATGGGCACGTTTGTCGTCGTCGTTGTGGAATCGAACCACCCCATGCAACCAGACAGAACAATCAACCCTACTCCAAGACCAATTGTCCACCACCCTCGTTTACGCTTCATAAATTTTCTTCCTTTTCACCCATACGAAATCTAGCGAGCAAGGATTTGTCTTTTCCACTACTGTGACGTAGCGTGATTTTGTGAACTCATATCCCGCGATGTTCACCCGATATTGAACTTGGTAGACTCCCGGACTACTTGTATCTACTGATCCAATTGTCTCGATCGTTCCCTGCGAAGATGTCGCTCCGCCATCTTCATAAGTGTCGCCTACGAATATTGTCGTCACTCCCGGATGAAGTGTGATTGTGACACTGGGCAGATTCTCAATCACACGTACATAGCGAATTAATTCATACACCAATGATTCTTCATAGTAAAACTGGTATTTGACTGGATACTTTCCCGATACGAGCGTATCTACCAAAGATGTTGTTGTCACTTGAAGAAATGAATCAAGATTTGATACTCCTTCATCGATCCAATCGGACCCGGTCATTACTGTATCAATTCCCGGATTTAATGCCACCGATTCTTCCTGAAATAGCACGTCGTACAACGGATATACTTGAAGGTCTTCTGTAATGCAACTCAATTCCTCGCTCCACTGAGAAAATTCAAATGTCATTGACGGTGTCGGTGCTTTTATGGGAGGCGCTGGTGGTGTCAAAGAAAGACCATACACTACGGTTTCGATTTGATAGATCGTTGTCTGATCGGCAGCGTAAAATCGGACTGTCAGTATTTTTTCTGTGAAAACCGCATATAGCTGAGTATCCATCATGATTGCTTCGCCATTATAAGCGGCTTGCCCGTCGCTATCCCAAAACCAACCCAAAAAATCCATACCCACTTTTTCCGGGGGAACAATGGTCACCGTTAAACCTTCCAGAACATAGATATCAATCATCGTGAGGGTGTCGATGAAGAGTGTCACTTTAAAAGCACTTTCGACAACTCTCGCGTAAAGATCGATGGAAACGGTTATTGGTTCATTTTGATAGGGGATAACAAAGTTTTCGTCAACATACCATCCGGCAAAATCCAGTCCGCCAAGAGTGATTTCTGGAAACACTGGAATATCACCGTATGCCACTTCCAAAATGATCGGCTCCTGATCCGGAAGTATCAATGAAACAAAGCACATCAATGGCTCCAACAGGGCATAAAGAGAGAGATCTTCGTTTATTTGGATTGGTTCATATAGAAGTAAAAAGTCCTGATCTAGATACCATCCTTGAAAAAGATATCCTTCAACTACCAGATCATCTGGTGAAAATAAACTACCCGCTTCAAGAATGTGGGTTGTGATCGAGTCGTGTGATCCGATCAAGCTCACCTGAACATATACTATTGGATCGAATTTTGCATAGAGAGTCAAATCGGTTTCAACAGGTTCCCCACTATATGGGTTCTGAAAGCCCGCATCGAAAAACCATCCATTAAAATTGGCTTCAGAAAGGGAAGTCGTCGGAAGAAGAATGCTTTCGCCATGTCGAACAAATTGTGGTTCAACTGCCGTTCCTTCCGTCATAAAAGTGACCGTGTGAAATTCCGAGGTGTATTTTGCATATAAAGTGAGATCCTGGGTCGCTACATCCGTTAAGAAATTCCATTCGGTGAAAAATTCACTTTCTTGAAACCACCCCACAAAAATCTTGTCCGGCATGAATGGGTCAATCGGCTCGGGAATTCGACTGTTTTCGGGGATAAAGATTGGTTCTGGATCATTCATTAGATACGTCTCAAATGAAATCTGGACAAACGATTTTGATAACAGTGAAAAAGCGTCCACAAGCCCATGACCGTAATAATCATCACGCCCGACTTCGCCCAAATCGATAGCGGTTTGATTTAATCGGGCAACCACCTCGTTTGCCTGCATCTCCGGATACCTGCTTAAAAAGAGAGCCAGAATGCCAGCCACATGGGGAGCTGAAAATGACGTTCCATCCACGGTGGCGTACCCGTTGCCCATGGCAGTCGTTATAACGCTTTCTCCCGGTGCAGTCAAATCCACTTCGCTTCCAAAATTTGAGAAACTGGCAATCAGCCTGGTTGGGCCGATTGCGGATACAGAAATGCTATCAGAAAATGAAGCGGGATACATTGGCTCCGACGTTCCATCGTTCCCCGACGATGCCACCACAAGCACTCCGTTTTCTTTGGCATGAGCAATCGCAGCTTCGGTCAAAGGATTTGCATAGCTTCCCCCCAGTGAGAGATTGATCACTTTCGCCCCATTTTCGATTGCATAATAGATTCCATCGACAATGGCACTGTCGGAAAAGGTTTTTTCTCCAGAATTGTTGGCCTTAATCACCAATAGTTCAACAGCGGGTACTATACCGGCAATCCCGCGGCTGTTGTCCTTGATTGCACCAATGATCCCTGCCACCATCGTCCCATGGCCAATGTCATCCCGGACATTCACAATTCCAACCGAATCGGTCACTGCATTATAAGATAAAAGTGAAATTTTCCCTTGAAATTCCGCGTGATCGATATCAATTCCCGTGTCAATGATCGCAACCCGAATGATATTGGTTCCTTGGAATTCCCACGCTTCAAGCGTCCTTGTCAGCTCCAAACCATATTGTTGGTCCAAATAGGGATCTTCGGTGTCTTTCCAAGGAGGCGCCGAGAGAGAACTGATCGCATTATAGGTGAACCCCATAGATAGAAGCACATCCGGATCTGTTTCTTCTGATGCTAAAAAAACCGAATAATGCGACTTGACGGAATCGAGCGTCAAATGATACTGATCCGCTAACTCTCGCGCTTCAATCGGGTCTGTCGTTGGATGAAGATATTGATCTGGCACCACACTGAAAGCCGGATTCGAAGCATTACCGATTGTGGCGATGACCAACAAAGCGAAAAGGAAAAAAGCGCAGATGAAACACCGGCTCAAAATCGTTCCTTTTCGCTGTTTTTGTGCGGACATGGCCAAATAGTCCTTTCACTTCGAATAAATACTCACTATATAGACGAATCAACCCATGATTTTATTGGTTCATTAGAAATGAAAATCAGAAAACCAGATAAAAAAGTGATTTAACTATTATTAAACACAATATCTTATCGGCTCGCTTCATCCTTTGGTTGATTTTCAAGATATCGCCATAAAAAAAGTGAGACAATCGATTTGTGGGGTGTCCATTTGTCGCTTAATATCTCTGCTTCTTCCATCGATATCGGACGTCCATGCAATTTCCCCAATGCTTTTCTCAATCCGAGATCCCGACTCGAAAAAACATCTTTTCGTCCAAGTGAAAACAGCAAAAACATCTCTGCGGACCATTGTCCGATTCCTTTGATACGCGTGAGCATTTCAATCACTTCTTTATCGGATAGATCCCGGATATGTTCCAAATCAACATTTTTTTCTTTGACTTCGTTCGCCAGTGATTGTAAATAGCTGATTTTCCGATATGATAAACCTTGCAAGCGCAATTGCTCTGGATCCGCATTGATCATTTTATCTACCGTGATCTCGCCATCAAAAGACAGCTTGACACGTTGATAGATTTTTTCCGCAACCGTTCCTGAAAGCTGCTGGTAAATGATTGTCGAAACCAAGGATAAAAACAAGTCACTGTCAAGTTTGATCACGATTTCCGCTGTTTTGTCAAATATCGGTTTCAGAGTTGGATCACTTGCTAAAACCGTTGTTGCCTCCGAAGAATCCCGGTGATAGATCACATTCATCGCGTTTCATCCTTTTTTTGAGTCTTATGCGTCTGATAATACCGATCCTGTTCGATCGCCGCAAAAATCACCGCAGCTAATCCATAAGCCCAATTGTTTCCTCTTGGAATCCATTTGTACCCTAAATAGGGGAAAAGTGGCAACGGAATCGTTGGCCCGCTGATTTCCGGCAATAGCCACTCGCCATTTTTTTCTACAATCGCCGTTTGCACCGCTTGAAAGGCCTTGAGTCCTTGTTCCAGATAGGTTGAATCCAGCCATTGATGTCTCACACCCGTTAAGAATCCATAGGCGACCAAAGCCGTGAATGATAACTCGCGGTAAGTTTTTCCCGGTCGATTGATGATGGTTTCAAACGCTCCATCGCTTCGTTGATAAGGCTTGAGAGCTTGAGAGGTTTCTTGAAAGATCCGGATGATCGTTTCTCGCTCAGGATGATCACCAATTTGATCCAAGATCATGGGGAGAGCCGCCATCACCCAACCGTTTCCCCGACCCCAAAAAAGCTTGTGCTTGGGATAATGTGTCTTCTGATGGACCCAATAAGCATGATACCATAATTTATCGCTGGGATCTTGCATATATTTCGCCATGATTCGGGGCTGTCGAGCGGCGATTTCCATCAATTGTTCATCCTGTTCGTTTTTCGCAACGATGGCCGGAAAAACAGAAAACATCATCAGACTATCGACCCAGATTGATTTGGGATAACACTTGCCAACAAAACTATTGCCAAGATGATTGACTGAATCCTCAAGTAATCGTGGTTCGTTTTTGATATAGTCCAATACCCGACATGTCAGCTTCTGATAATCACACCGTCCGGTTTTTCTTCCCATGACATAGGTTATCAAACCCGGTGCAACGGTATCACTCTGATTAATCTTCGGCGGATGAGCAACATAATAATCGCAATACGCTGTTAGAAAGGCCGTATAACGGTTACTGCCAAGATAATTATCCAGTTCGGATAAAGCATAACCAAACAGTGCTTCCCCCCACATCCATTTCATTTTGGGATTCCAGGTATTGGTGATGTGATCAACCAGTTGGATCACCTTAGAAAAAGCTGGATTTTGTGTCATTAACTTCACCCTCGTTTCCGTTCAAACCGAGAAAAATAATGGGTCAGAACATCTTTTTCATAATGAATCTCCAATTGTGACGGTTCACGATCGGCAGAGATAAACGGCGTATCATATCGGGGATAATCCGTAGAAATCCGTTGCTTGTCGATAAAAAAACCGTTGTTGTATCGAAGTGTCAACCGTTTTTCTCCAGCATAGCTTACCTTTTTCCCCGTCGCTTTGAACCGTTTTAACGTTTGACTCTGACAAAAGTCGGCATATGAACCATCGTGTTCTTGATCCCCTAGGATGATTGCAAATCGGAGGATCCTTCCACGATAAAGGATTTCATCTTCTTTTTTTTCAGCCTCCTTGTCTGACATGATTGCAACATATGTGTTTTGCTTCCGAACCACTACTAATCGACCCGATATGCTGACCTCATCCATCTGGTCAAACGGGCAATAGAAATGGACCAGGTTCAAACGTTTTTGTTCGAGAAAACCCCGTCTTTTTGTTAAATCATATATCAACAACACAATATTCTTCTCTTGAGTACACTCGGGGTTTATTCCGTTTCCAACCCAATATGACGGGGAAAAATTTCGAGCGGGATCCTGAAACATCGGTCGCCCCGGATGTGTTGAAAACAGGTTGATTCCTCCTGGCAAGGTTACTTGCCAGATATGTTGTTGATCCCCGAATTTCCCCGGATGATAATGTTGTACCGACGATAATAAATAGTGAGGTGTACGGTAGGTATAAGTATTCGCTCGCTGTATTGCGACACCGGCCGTTGCCGGATTCAACACAGAAACCAAGAATGGCAGACATCCGCTTTTTAACAAAAACGGTCGGTTGATCATTTTCAGATCTTTCAGGAAATTGTTGTGCGTCAATTTCCATTCATTGAAAATCGCCATTGTCATTTCAATGGACTCTGGATTGGTAAACGCCTCCATTTGCCATAAATACATCCCCAAATGATCAAAATCAGCTGGGAATATTTTCTTAGTAGCCTCTTTCACATCCATTCCCATGGATTCCTTGATCACAAAGGTCCCTTTTGCCAAAGCGATTTTTCGAATGACTGGCGGCAGGACATAGTGCTTGCATAACAAAACGAGAGTCGAAATGCGAGAATAATCATACTCGTGATCCAAAATTCCAAAGGCGCACTTCAAGATATCATTGACATCCGCGTTTCTTGGATCTTTTTTTTGTTTCTCATAACAGCGACCGCTTGTTGCCACAAAATATCCTTCAAACTGATGCATCGCCATGTCCAGCATCAATAGATCCATGATCATGGTTGCCTGGATGCGAATATTCATTTCCGGAGCATAATCAATCAACATGGCCAAAGCGGCGATGTCCTCTTCATAATACGTGTTGGAATGCCATTCAATAAAACCATATTGGAAGCGTTGTCCTAGCCAGCGCAAAATCTTTGGTCGAGCTTTTTCCTGATGCTGCAATCCGGTTATGTTGTCATTGGAAAAAGAATCGTCAGGAAACAAGTGTCCCGCCAAGTATTCGGCTGTATGAAAGATGATTTGATGATTTTCCGACCAGAAACACATTCCATCGATTCCGGGTTCGTCCAACCAATATTTGAACCCTAAAAGTGCGGATTTGATGGCTTTTTTTGTGGACAGAGAGATCAGATCCGGATATTCATACATTGCTTTCAAACAGGACAACACCCGAAAATCCGCACAGTCGTGACGAGCGTTGACAAAAGCAACCAAATCGAGGATTTCATCTTCATTGGCCCTTTTCCCCTCAGCGAGATTCTTGATAGAAGGGAAACACTTATAGTTCATTTTGACAGCCATTCCCGGATCGGAAAGTTCTGCATTTGATTCCATTAAAAAATCTCCGCTTTCAGTTCTTCAAATTCCGTTTGATCCGCCGCGTCCCACTCCGCTTTCGGTATCTCTCGGGATAACGCCAGCAATCGACGAACCTGTTCGGACTTTTTACGAGTGAGAACAAACCGCCGCGCGACCAGATACCCGATCGCCATCAATAAAACAAAACTCCCCACCATGGCGATCCGAATCCCCAAAATAGCCGAATCCGGCTGCACGGGAATCGGGACTTCTTCGGTAGCTTTGATGTAGCCCGATACGGATAACATGATACCAAAAATCTGGATGGCGATGGCTGATGCCGCTTGACGAATAAACGTCATGATACCGGAAAAACTTCCGGTTGGACGATACCCAAAACGAAGTTCCCCGACATCGACGGCATCGGGAAAAATGATCCAACTGATCAATTGAGCGCCCGCAAAACCTAACGCGGTAAATCCCGTTAAGATGTAAGCCCCGATTATCGGCCAGTCCGAAGGATAAATACCGACGCCGATAAAGGCCACCAGCGCCAGCGGCAATCCGAAATAATAGATTTTTTTCTTATCGACCTTGTTGACGAGGGCATTGATCAAAGGAAACATCAATAGTTGCACCCCAATAAAGATTCCCAAAAACACCGTAGAACTCCCCTTGGCAACGTATAAGGCATAATACATAATGCCAGCCGATAGGATGTCCATCGCAATGCTTTGACATAAATACATATAGACCAATCCCCGAAAAGCCTTGACTTTCAGCGGCTTCACAAACGACTTGAGATCAAAGACCGATTTTGTACTGGGAATGGGTGCTCTTTCTTTGGTAAAAAAGCCAATCAAGATAATCGGGAGCGCAAAAAACAAACCAAATCCGATACCAATGATCAAGTAGAATTCCGTCAAAGTCACGGACCCCTTTTTATACATTTCCAAAATCATCGAAGGCAAGAGCGTACAGACAGCTGTTGCGATCGTCGACATCACCAATCTTAAGATATTGACGGAATTTCGTTCTTTCAAATTTGTTGTGATTTCCGCTGATAGCGAGCTGTATGAAACGCTGATCATGGAAGACGCCGATGTGTAAAAAACAAACGTCGTGATGGCATAGACCATCTTCCAAAGATCCGATTCCCAATGATTGGTAGGTAGCCACATCAAGGCAAACACTAAAATGAATGCTATGCCACCAGCTAAGATATATGGCCTTCTTCGGCCAATTTTGGACCGGGTATTGTCGCCAATGACCCCCAAAGCGGGATCAATCACGGCATCCCAGATCTTACTGACGGTGATAGCGAGTGCCGCCAAAGCCGGATCGAGCCCGATGATATCGGTGAGAAATATGAGATACAATACACCAACGAGCGCCTGCGCGCCGCCACCAAACACATCTCCCCAGGCAAATAGCATTTTTTCCCGGGTTTTCATTTGCTTTTGTTCCATAGGTCAATTCCTTTCTGCTAATTAAGTCCCAAGCGATGACAGTGATCGACGCTTTGGCGAATGCTTGCTTTTGGATTTTGAGTATCTTGTTCGATGACACCATACAGGACATGCGGTTTTGCTGAAGCGATGATGCGTTTGAAATCAACCGTTCCATTTCCGATTTCCGTATCAGTGGACTTCCCATTTTTTAAATATCGATGATCCCGTAGATGGAGTCCGATCAATCGCTCTCCCAACCGATTTATCCACTGAATGGGATCTTCCTTCATTTTCGTCACCCAATAGGTGTCCAAAACAAATTTGACAGCGGGATCGGTCGCTTCTATCAGCCATTCCAGTTTGTATCTCCCTGAGACTTTACGAAATTCAAAATCATGATGGTGAAATGCGAGGACTATCTGGTTCTTTGCATACTCATATGCGAGTCGATTCAACTTTTTTGCATAACGTAAGATTGCTCGTTTCCCGCCAATGATAGCGCCGAACGAAAGCAAGGAAACACAGGCTATCTGACATCCGACTTGCATCATAAATGTACTGATTTGATCAAACTGCGAATGCAATTTTTGATAAGTCGCCTGAAGTGACATGACCGTCAATCCGGTTTTTTTTATGAGTTCTGCTGTCTGATGCGAGAAATCAATTCGAGCGAGCTCCACGTGATCCAATCCGATTTCTTTTATGAATTGGAAAGCTGCCTCAGGGTCTTTATTCATCTCCTTGCGGATCGTGAATGTTTGTAAGCCACATTGCATCATCAATCACCAATTAATCGTTGGTTCTCTAGATAATTGAGCGTCAGGCTTTCCCCACCAAACACAAAGACAATTGAATTTGCCTTGCGAAGAATCGTTCCACCTTTGACATAAGGCGATTCAAATCGTTCGTAATCCAGATCAACCAAGGTTCCATTTTTCTCGAAAGATGTGTCATAGGTCGCTTCCAGTTGACTCAAAGTCACATCACCGTTAAGTATCGTAGAATATGATATTTTCCCAGCATCAGGATCAAAGTTGCAGCTATTCGCGCGTATTCGAGTGATAAATTCAGAAAATGTTTCCTGTGAACTATCGGAACATTCGCAAACAAAATAATGGGTTCCAGACCCTTCTTGAATCAAATCGTATTTCTCAGAAAGAACATTTTTGACCGATCCTCTCACCAACATATCATCCCGGTCGCCTTCGGTGTTACTGACATCGAAGGGGACAAAAGCCAATGGGTATCTTGTGAGTACAGCGATGTAAGCATTTCCTGCTTTACCAAAAATCATCCCTTCCTCAAGGTGGCTCTCATCGACTTCTGTAAATAACTCAACCGGAAAAAACACATGGGTTGTCTCTTTGACGACCATCGGTTCCATGAAACCCGGCTTTTCCGGAGGCAAATAAATGGTCAATTGAACGTTTTTCTCTTGGACGCTATATGGTTGTCTTCCATTTCCGGTCCAATATGTAGGTGTCCCCGATCGTCTCGGTATTTTGGCTGGTTGGGTGGTAAATATCGAAAGATAATTAGTCAAATTAATCTGTGAGATCGCTTGTTGATCGGCATATTCTCCCGG
>JAAYZB010000057.1 GCA_012515085.1 Acholeplasmataceae bacterium | reverse complement strand
GTTTCCTGTCGATATTTCAGCGATTCCAACTGCATTCGCCTTTTGCTTGCTTTTCTTTCGGGAAACCCAGCAAAATAAAACGGTGTCGCGTTGATTCCCGACATTAAGAGTCCCGTCACGGCCGCGTTGGCACCCGGAAGACAGACAACGTTGTATCCGGCTGCGAGCGCCTTTTGAACCAAGGAACTCCCGGGATCGCTAAAAAGCGGCATCCCGGCATCGCTCATCAAGCCGACATCGTTTCCCTTGGAAAGTTCTGTCAGCACAGAATCAGCTTTTTGATATTCATTGTGTTCGTGAAAACTCTGAAGCGGTTTGTCGATATCGAAATGATGCAGTAGTTTTTGTGATACTCGGGTATCTTCCGCCAAAAGAATTGGCACTTCTTTCATAATCTTGACCGCGCGAAAGGTGATGTCATCCAAATTGCCGATTGGTGTAGAGATCAGATAGAGCGTTGCCTTGTCGTTTCGGTAATTGAAATGTCTTTCCATCTTAAACCTCCGGACGCTGACGAAAGATTGCGAGCGCTTCTAAAGTATATTGACCGTTTTCATCCTGAATCACCAGCGGATCCAAAATCTTTAGTCCGCCCTGTTTTCCTTTCGCTGACGCCTCCACCAACATAGTCAAGGCCTTCGTCTTGGGTTTTGAATAGACAAACTGAAGCCGTTTCAAGGCAAACTTTGCCTGATTCAACGCCAATATCAATTCCTCAAGTCGTTCTGCCCGGTGGACAAAAACGAATTTTCCTCCCGTCTTCAACAATCGACCGGCTTGGGTAAGCAAGGTGTGAAAATCAATCGTTTCCTCGTGCTTGGCCAGCCGAACCGCTTGTTTTTGCGACGTGTTTTTGCCACTTCCAACTGGGAAAAAAGGCGGGTTGCAGGTGATTAGATCAAATGAAGAAGGCAAATAATGAGAATGGACGACACGGATGTCGTCCCTCACGATGTCGATTTGTTGATCAAGCCCGTTGAGCCGAACGCTTTTCTCGGCACATTGGCAGAGTTCTTCCTGAAGCTCGATTCCGATAATTTTCGCGTTTGTTTTCAGAGACAATAAGAGTGGAATCGGTGCGAGTCCGGTCCCAAAATCCATGATTTGTTTTGTTCTCGGACCAATCGATACAAAATTCGCCAACAAGACAGAATCCAAGGAAAACCGGAGAACACCCGTTGTTTGGATGATTTTCAGCCCTTCCACGCTCAACAGGTCGTGAATCAATTCCGAACCCGCCATGCCGGCACCTCTTTCCTATCCTTCCAAATCTTTGAGTTCTCCACCGTTTTCATCGATGTTTTCCTCAATTGCTTTCTCCCGAAATTCCATGTCGGAAACGTGGTAATAGCCGTTGGTTCCGTTTTCAAAATCGACCCGGGCGGTCATTGTGACGAAATTCAATTGCGTCACCCGGCCTCTGCCTTCGACTGTTTTGACATAGGAGTCGATCTTTGGCATTTGTTTCCGGCTTTCTTTATAACCGCCATCTTCATAATGGAGACAACAGAGCAACTTGCCGCAAAGTCCGGAGATATTGGTCGGATTGAGCGACAGGCTCTGATTTTTAGCCATTTTTATCGATATGGGCTGAAAGTCGCCAAGAAATGACGAGCAACAGGTGATGAGACCGCAGG
>JAAYZB010000056.1 GCA_012515085.1 Acholeplasmataceae bacterium | reverse complement strand
ATCAGAAAAAAGGCAAAACCAACAAAAAAGACTTTTTTGACATTAAGCTTCATAGGTCACCTCAACAATAAAATTTAATCATACTGATATTAGTATATCATGATTTTGCCATTCCAAATACAAGTGAATAAAAAAAGATCCGGATTTTCCGGATCTGTTTCATTCAACTGATAAACGGCTGGATTTTACTGGCCAAATACCTTGCGGTCAGCTCATTGTATTTGTTGACTTTCAGAACAATGGTCGTCACATCATTGAGATCGGATTTGATTTTAATGAAGAGCGTCTTACGGATCTTTAACCAAAGCAACAATCCGATCAATGCGGCCGCTCCCAAGATAACCCAATTCCCGATTTGCGAATACGGATATACGGGCGGCGTCCACAAATTGCGAAATAATATGTACCCCCCGACGATGGCTCCGACAAAAAGTAAAAAGCCGATCAAGCGCACCCAAATCCGGTTGCGGGAATAATCAATATAATACTCGAACTGATGAATGGCGTGAAGATTCGTTTCACTCATCTTCCGCCGCTTAACTTTTCTACCTTCGGATAGGGAAGCCCCTATTGAATAAATGATCAACCGCTTCGTCGTCAGCATGATTTGGCAAAAACGACGTTTCGCTTTCAGCTTGCGGAAGTCTTTCATGATTTTCTCGTTGGTGTCGAGAGTGACATTTTTGAGAACGTTGTTTTTCATGTCGTTTCCTCCCGCTTTGGATTCTCTCTCCATTTTACTCCAAAAAACCTATTATATCAACCGTGAACATGAAAAAACCAAATCGCGATCAATTCATTGGACGGTTCGTGAATGTCTTGGTCAATTCCCCGAATAAGAGTGGTACGAAACCTAAACTGCCGGCAATCAAAAACTCAACCGCGTTCAAAGCCTCGATTCGGAAAAGTAAGGCGATTGGTGGAATATATATCAGTAGCAACAAGAGCACGATCGAGAAGAAAACAGCCAGATTGACGTACCGATTGGAAAAGGGATTCATCTTGAAAATCGACTGGGTTTCGGAACGTGCGGAATAGGTTCGCAACAACTCGCCCAGCACGACGGTCACGAAAATCATGGTTCTCGCTTGTGTGAGCGTTGCCTCAGGTAAAAAATGCAGACCAATCAAGAAACTGCAAAGAGAGGCGATCATTAGTCCTGTTCCCTGAATCATGATCTTTAAAAACGTGCGTTTGTTCAACAGCTTTTCTTGAGGCTCGCGCGGTTTTTGTTTCATGATGTCCGGATCGCCTTTTTCCAAACCCAGCGCAAAAGCAGGGAACGAATCTGTCATCAAATTGATCCACAACAAATGAATGGCGACGAGCGGGATCTCGTTTTGAAACAGAAAACCGAAGATAATGGAAAATAAAATGATCAGAATCTCGCCAATATTGCAGGAGACGAGATAGATGGTAAACTTGCGGATATTGCTGTAAATGATCCGGCCTTCTTCAACCGCGCTGACGATTGACGCAAAATTATCATCGGTCAAGATCATATTGCTGGCTTCTTTCGACACTTCGGTTCCGGTGATACCCATGGCAACACCGATATCGGCCTGTTTTAAAGCAGGAGAATCGTTGACGCCATCTCCGGTCATGGCGACGACTTCTTTTCTCTTTTGCAATATCTCAACGATGCGAATCTTGTCTTGAGGCGTCGATCGGGCGAACACATCGCAATGAAGGATGGCATCTTCAAATTCGGCATCACTCATTTTAGCCGTATCTTCGCCCGAGAGCGCCAAGTGCACTGGCTTGAGAATCCCCAGTTCCGCAGCGATGGCTTTGGCCGTTGCCAAATGGTCGCCGGTGATCATCATCACGCGGATACCGGCTAAGTGACAAGTAGCGATCGCCGCTTTGGCTTCGGGTCTTGGAGGATCGATCATTGCGGTAAGTCCGACGAATATCAGTTCGTCTTCCAAATCCATCCGCGAAGGTTCATCCACGTCTTTATAGGCATACCCCAACACCCGAAATGCTTGAGCGGAATATTCTTCAATTTTTTGATTGATAAGCTCTTGGTCCTTTGCTTCAATTGGGCGGATATCCGCTCCAATACGGATTCGATTACACCGTTTGATCAACTGATCAGCCGCTCCTTTGGTAAGCAGACGGTTCACGCCGTCGATTTGGTGGATCGACGACATCATTTTCCGGGTAGAATCAAATGGATACTCATTGAGTTGCGGATATTTTTCCAGTTTGTTTTCCAGTTCATAACCGGCTTTTCTGGCCAAAACCAATAAAGCCCCTTCGGTCGGGTCTCCCAACACTTTGTTGTCGCGACTTAGTTTGGCATCGTTACATAACAAGCATGTCTGACAGATCACTTCCAAATTGTCTTGGATCTCTGCGTCTTTCCCAGCTTGTTCGATTCGGCCGGCTTTGTCATAACCCGACCCTTGAACCTGGTATTCGTTCGTCAGATCAAAGACTTTTTTGACCGTCATTTCGTTTTGCGTCAATGTCCCGGTTTTATCCGAACAAATCACAGTGGCCTGTCCCAAGGTCTCCACGGTCGCCAAATTCTTAATGATCGCATGTCGCTTGACCATCCGCTGCATTCCAAGAGCCAACACGACCGTAATAACGGCTGTCAACCCTTCGGGGATGGCCGCGACGGCCAAGGCAATCGCCGTCAGAAAGATCGTAAATACGTCTTTTCCCTGAAGCAAACCTAATCCAAACACCAAAATCGATACGGCGATACAGATGATTCCCAATACCTTCGCAAATTCATCGATCGTCTTTTGTAACGGCGTTTTTCCTTCTTGTACGGAATCAAGCAACGTGGCGATTTTGCCAATTTCGGAATCCATTCCGATATGGGTGACGACCCCGGTTGCTTTGCCATATGCCACCAAGGTCGACATATAGGCGATATTGGCGCGATCCGCAAGCAAGCGAGGGGTTTCATATTGAATAGTCGCGTCTTTTTCGACCGCCTCGGATTCGCCAGTCAATGCCGATTCATCGATTTTCAAATTGATGCTTTCAATCAAGCGCATGTCTGCGGAGACATAATCTCCGGTTTCCAGTAGCACGATATCGCCAACAACAAGATCGATGGATGGCGTTTCTTT
>JAAYZB010000055.1 GCA_012515085.1 Acholeplasmataceae bacterium | reverse complement strand
TCATTTGGTGATTCCGGGAGGCCCAGGAGTGAGAGTGGATACACAGCTATATTCTGGGGTGACCATCCCACCTTTTTACGATTCTTTGCTAGCAAAAATCATTGTGCATGCACCGACGCGTAAGGAAGCCATTCGCAAGATGCGAGTGGCTCTGGAAGGCTTGGTTATTGATGGCGTGACAACGAATCAAGAGTTGCTATATGTGATGATGCATAACCCGATATTCGTGAAAGGAACCTATGATACAAATTTCCTAACGAGAGCAATTCAGGAGGAATTGAATGGATAACTTTCTGGATAAGCATCGCTCCCGCGTCGTTTATTTTCAAGAGAAATACCGAAAACGGGGCAAAAACAATCATAAAGCTGAGATTCCTGATCAACTGTTTTCTAAATGTCCTTTTTGTCAGGAACTCATCTACACAAAAACATTGATAGAGCAGGCATTTGTCTGTCCGGAATGTGGGAAATACTATCCAATGAGTGCAAGAGATCGAATCGATCAACTCACAGACTCGGATTCATTTGAGGAGATTGATCGAACTCTGACTTCGGTGAATCCCCTTGACTTTCCTGGGTATAATGAGAAATTAGTTCAAGCGCAGGAAGAAACCGGTGAAAGAGAAGCGTTTATAGGCGGATGGGCGAAAATCGATAATATTCCTCTTTGTGTTGGTGTGATGGATAGCCATTTTTTAATGGGATCGATGGGATCCGCTATCGGTGAAAAAATCGCACGACTAATGGAATTATCGATCAAGAGAAAAAGCCCACTATTAATTGTTTCATCATCGGGCGGTGCGAGAATGCAAGAAGGAATATTGTCATTGATGCAAATGGCAAAAACCGTGGCCTTATTAACAAAGCACAATGAATCGGGGTTGTTGTTCATTTCCCTATTAACGCATCCCACAACCGGTGGCGTATCTGCGAGTTTCGCAATGCTAGGAGATATCATACTGGCGGAAAAAGGCGCATTGATAGGCTTTGCCGGAAAGCGAGTCATTCAACAGACTATCAAAGAAGATTTACCAGATGGATTTCAAACAGCAGAATTTTTGATGGATCATGGCATGATTGATATGGTCATAGATCGCAAAAATGCCAGCGCGGTGATTAGTCAACTTTTGAAATTTCATGAGCAGAGGAAAAATCATGTGTCCAATTGAACCCGCTTGGAAAAAGGTTCAGTATGCCCGACATCCTTTAAGACCAACAGCTAAAAAGGTTATCGAATATTTAGCTCCGGATTTCGTTGAGCTCAAAGGTGATCGACTTTATGCAAATGACGAAGCGATTGTCGGAGGAATTGGATCCGTTGATGGATATGTGATGACAATTATAGCGGAGGAAAAAGGGACTTCTATTGAAGAAAGAATCCGACATCATTTTGGAATGCCACATCCAGAGGGATACCGAAAAGCGATGCGGCTAGCGAAGCAAGCAGAGAAGTTTCAGAGACCGGTGTTGTTTTTGATTGATACACCGGGAGCTTATCCTGGAGTAGAAGCGGAAGAACGTGGGCAAGCTGAAGCAATTGCCACATCGATAAAAACCTTATTTTCGATCAAAACTCCGATTGTTTCTGTGATTTTATCCGAAGGTGGCAGCGGTGGTGCATTAGCTATCGGGATTGCTGATTATCTGATCATGATGGAAAATGCCACTTATTCCATTTTATCTCCAGAGGGTTTTGCCGCTATTTTATATAAAGATGCCTCTCTAGCCAAAGACGTTGCGGACACCATGAAATTGACCGCTACAGATATTCTTCATTTTGGTGTGATTGATGAGATAATTCCCGAACCTGAAGGTGGTTGGCATAGGGAAGTTACTCAACCGATGCCACTCATAAAACAGGCCATTCTGAAAGCCTTAAATCGTTTAAAAACGGTTCCGTTGGAACGCTTAATAGAAACTCGAATCAAGAGATATCGAAAAATGGGTTTGTATTTTGAAGATGAGGAAAGCCAATGATTAATTATGTCTTAATTTGGATAAGGAAAACCTATGACATCCGTGTGTGAATTATTAAATACGACCTATCCGTTGATTCAAGGAGGAATGGCTCAGATCGCCGATCATCGACTGGCATCTGCCGTTGCCAACGCGGGCGGTCTTGGATTGATTGCCGCCTCTATCGACGACAAAGAAACCGTTCGTGAGAAAATTCGAAAGTGTAAAGAAATGACTCAAGGTTCTTTTGGAGTCAACATCATGTTGAAGAGCCCCCATGCAGATGAAATCGCCGATTTGGTGATTGAAGAAAATATCAAATTTGTCACGACCGGAGCCGGAAACCCTGGGAAATATATGAATGCTTGGAAACAAGCTGGTGTCATCGTCATACCGGTGGTTGCGAGCGTTGGCCTCGCCCAACGTATGGAGGCTGCTGGTGCAGATGCGGTAATTGGCGAAGGGCAAGAAGCAGGTGGCCATATAGGTGAACTGACTACCATGACCTTAATTCCGCAATTGGTAGATCAATTGTCGATTCCGGTAATTGCAGCCGGAGGCATTGGCGATTACCGCGGCGTACTGGCTGCTTTTGCTTTGGGGGCAAAAGGCGTTCAAGTGGGCACTCTGTTTTTGATAGCTGAAGAAACACCAATCCATATGAATTATAAAAACAGAGTGCTTCAAGCTCGCGACATCGATACCATCGTTACCGGAAGAATCTCCGGACAAGCGGTCCGGGTGCTTAAAAACTCTTTGGCTCGAGAAGTGGTACTACGGGAAAAAAAAGGCTTGTCGCAGGAAGAATTAGAAGAGTTGACATTGGGATCACTCAAGCTTGCAGTAATTGATGGAGATATTGACAAGGGATCGTTTATGGCGGGACAAATCGCCGGATTGCTTCATGAAATTCGCCCAGTTAAAGCGATAATCGAGTCTCTTTTTTTGCCGTTAGAAGATGCCATAAAGAAACTTCATATTCAATCATGAAGCTCGCAGTGCTCTTCCCTGGTCAAGGGAGTCATACCGTAGGAATGGGCAAAGATTTTTATGATCATGATCCAGTATTTAGGACCCGTTTTGACCAAATCGACCATCGGTTCCACCTTGATTTGAAGTCGTTATGTTTTGATTTCGACCCGAGAATGGAAGATACTCGCTATGCCCAATTAGTTACCACCATTCTATCCTCTTTGATTGTGGAAAATATCATGAAGCGGATTGATTTGACCTCGGCTTATTTTCTTGGACATAGTCTTGGAGAATATTCAGCATTATATGCAAGTGGAGTATTCACCTTTGACGATCTCCTTCGAGTGGTAGGTAAGCGAGGAAAAATAATGGCAGACGCTTCGAAGAAACATCCGGGAGGGATGGCGGCCATCTTAGGTGGGGATGAAGTATTGATTGAGCAATTATGTGATTTTCTGCGAAAAGAAGGGTTCTATGTGACGATTGCCAACTATAATTTACCTTCGCAGACAATCATTTCCGGTACGTTGTCTGGATTAGAAGAATTTCGTAAGAATCTTGAAATGACAAGCGCAAAACGAATGATTCTCTTAAAAGTCTCCGGACCGTTCCACTCTCCGCTAATGGGGGATGCGCGACAAGAATTCGAATCATTCTTGAAACAAATCAAGCGCCATAATCCTCGAATTACCATTCTGATGAATTGCGATGGCAAACCTCTGAGTCTTGAAAGGCTTGATGAATGTCTTGCTTATCAATTATGCCATCCCGTTCGTTTTTATCAAAGTATCCATCATTTATCGAATATCGGATTAAATACATTTATTGAAGTGGGTCCTGGCAACATTTTAGGCAACTTAGTGCGAAAACTGCTTCCTAATGCCGAAGTGCGGTCAATCAACACAGTGGAGGACCTGACTCGATTGGAGGAATTATGTTGAATCTAGCTGGCAAAATTGCATTGATCACTGGGGGAGCAAGCGGTATTGGAGCGGCAATTTCGACTCAGCTTGCAGCTTTGGGAGCGATTGTGGTTATCCATTACAATCAAGCGGAACGAAAAGCCTTGGCATTGCTTGATAAATTGCATTCATCGGGGTATATGGCATCTACTTATCAAGCAGACATCACTATTAATGATGATATCAAAGGCATGATAGAACAAGTGATAAAGCAATATGGACGAATTGATATTCTCATCAACAATGCAGGAATCACGAGAGATCAACTGATTTTACGAATGACCGAAGAAGAATTCGATCAAGTACTAGCGGTATGTCTCAAAGGAACTTGGAACATGATCCGAACTGTCATACCACATATGAGCAAAGCGCGCTATGGCAGAATTGTCAACATTGCATCGATTTCAGGGGTTACTGGCAATATCGGACAAGCCAATTATGCAGCCGCAAAAGCGGGTATTCTCGGACTTACAAAGTCGGTTGCTCGAGAATTCGCCAAACGGAATATTACTTGCAATGTCGTGGCTCCCGGTTTGATCGAAACCCAAATGACAGCGGAAATGCCACAAGATATTATAGAAAAGCTTCGAGGTCAAATTCCTTTGGGACGATTAGGAAAGCCCAATGAAGTAGCGTCTCTTGTAGCATTTTTGGCCAGTGATGAGAGTGCCTACATTACCGGTCAGACAATCCATGTCGATGGTGGCATGGTCATGAATTAGGAGCGGGATATGAAACGACGAGTCGTTATTACCGGAATGGGCACCGTGAATGCCCTGGGTCTGTCTGTTGATGAAACCTGGCAAAGTATCAAGGTAGGAAGAAATGGGATCGGCCCCATTACCTTATTTGATGCATCCAAGCAAAAACCTTATTTGGTTGGTGAAGTTAAAGGGTTCGATCCGGAGAATTATTTCTCTTTGAAAGAGGCAAAAAGATTGGACCGTGTCATGGCATTCGGCATCGTCGCGGCCCAACAAGCGTTTGATCAAAGTGGCTTGGCAAACTGTGAATTTGATCGTTCTCGCTTTGGTGTCTATGTCACGAGTGGAATTGGGGGATTATGGACAATCAATGAAGAAAGCAAAAAAGCTCATTTTCAGTCTGCAGATCGAATAAGTCCATTTTTCGTAACGAATTCAATCATCAATATGGTGGGAGGAAACATTGCAATAAAAATGCAAGCGAAAGGAGCTTGCTTGTCCATTGTCACTGCATGTTCCTCCGCAACAAACGCCATTGGCGAAGCGTTCCGAGCAATTCGTGATGGGTACTTGGATTGTGTGCTTGCAGGAGGTGCTGAAGCGGCAATTAACGAACTTGGAATTGGTGGTTTCGCGAGCATTAAGGCCATCTCCCCAAATCTCGATCCGAATCGTGCGTCAATTCCTTTTGATTTTGAACGAAGCGGATTTGTCATGGCCGAAGGATCTGGGATTCTAATGATGGAGACCTTGGATCATGCAAAAAAACGAAGAGCGGATATTTTAGGGGAAATTATTGGCTATGCTTCAAACTGCGACGCTTTTCACATCACGCAGCCGGATGAAACTGCCAGCAGTATCATAGCTTGTATGAAAAGTGCTTTGAAAGACGCAAAATTAGAGCCCGATCAAGTCGACTATATCAACCCCCATGGAACGTCGACCTATTATAATGATCGATTAGAAACCAAAGGGATCAAAGCGGTATTTCAAACACATAGCGAAAAGGTATCGATTGGGGCAACCAAATCAATGCATGGTCATGCATTGGGAGCCGTAGGGGGGATTGAAGCGATCATCACACTCAAGGCGCTTCAACATGATCTGGTACCTCCAACCATCAATTATCGGGTTTTTGATCCCGAATGTGATCTGGATGTCACGCCTAATGTCGCAAGGCCACGACGACTACGTGTTGCTTTAAAAAACAGCTTGGGCTTTGGTGGGCATAACGCAACGCTGATATTCCGAAAATGGGAGGAGCCAGATGCTTAATATTCAAGAAATTCAACAAATCATACCACATCGCTATCCGTTTCTTTTGGTTGACAAAATCATTGATTTAAATCCGGGAATCTCCGCGATGGGAATCAAAATGGTTAGCGGGAATGAATTTTTCTTTGCAGGTCATTTTCCAGGTAACCCAGTCATGCCCGGCGTATTGATTATCGAAGCCTTGGCACAAACCGGGGCAATCACGTTCTTATCAGTACCAGAAAACAAAGGAAAGACGGTTTATTTTGTTGGGTTAGATAAAGCGAGATTTCGCAGAAAAGTGATTCCTGGAGATATTCTAAGATTGGAAGCTCAAGTGATAAAAGTGAAAGGTCAATATGGAATTGGACGCGGGCGTGCTTATGTTGAGGACGAACTTGCTTGTGAAGCAGAGTTTTCTTTTAATTGTTCCTAATGCAATCTTTCAATCCGGAAATCAAAACTTTTTCCACACTTGATTCGACCAATGATTATTTAAAACAAAATTATCTATTCCTTCCCGATCATACAATTTGTCAAGCGTTAGCTCAAACCAAAGGCCGGGGAAGAAGAGGAACTTCATGGGAATCTGAAGCGGGTAAAAATCTGCTTTTTTCTGTATTGTTCAAAGAGTACTTAGATCCGATTCAATTAATGAGGTTGGCAGGGTCCACACTGTTGGAAATTTTAGCAGAGAAGGAAATCCAAGCAATATTTAAAATGCCAAACGATATTTGGGTGAATGGCAAAAAAATAGCGGGATTGCTGATAGAAAGCATCTATGGAGAAACTTGTGAGGCCACAATCCTTGGTATTGGGCTGAATGTCAATCAACGGTCATTTGTCACTCAGAATGCAACATCCGTGTGGCTGGAAACAAATACTGAGACAAAAATCGAGGATTGGCTAGCACGTTTTTTGAAGGAGTTTATAAATGAAAAGAGAATTACTGGACACAACCGATTCGATCAAAAGATTGGCAATTTTTGATCCAACAATTGGTTCTGTTGCCCGTGAAACACTAATTAGGGATTTGCGGACAAACTGAAATCGTGATACAATAAATTTATCCCAATTTCATCACAAAGGAGGTTGTTATGAAAAAAACCAAACGACAGATTGCTTTGGAGCGAGCTGATATATTGACCAAGCGAATCGTCGATTACTTGGACATCCGCAAATCGATACCCAAGGGTTTGGAAAGAAGTGAAAAGAACACACAACGTAAACGAGAATTTTTAGCGATTTTATCGGCCACCGAAACCGATTGGAACGATTGGCATTGGCAGTTGCGAAATCGCATCAGAGATGTCAACACCCTGTCGAAATTCATCGCTCTTTCTGAAGCAAACAAAGCTCATATTGAAGCGGTTTCCCGGATTTTCCGTTTTGCGGTGAGCCCCTATTATCTCAGTTTGATTGAACCGGATGATTTTTTTGATCCGATTCGGCTGATGGCGTTGCCATCTGTATGCGAACTCGATGACAAAAAGATGGATCTTGATCCGATGAAAGAAGAGTTCACCAATCCAGCTGGGTGCATCACTCGTCGCTACCCGGACCGGTTGATCATGAATGTCACTAATGAATGCGCGATGTATTGCCGACACTGCCAAAGGCGAAGAAATATTGGTGAAACCGATATGGCAAGGCCGAGACCGGAGTTGGAAGAATCGCTGGAATATATTCGGAATCACTCAGAGATTCGAGATGTG
>JAAYZB010000054.1 GCA_012515085.1 Acholeplasmataceae bacterium | reverse complement strand
AATTCTCAATGATGTTTTTGAAAAGTTTTTGAAAATCGAGCGGGTCACAAACAAAGGTGATGGGAGCTACTTGAAGCGTCATGGTCATTCGCTTTTCCTGGGTAAGTGGCGATAATTGCTCGATAACTGCTTCGAGCAAGGGTTGAAGCGGCTGAGTATCGATGGGTTTTTCTTTGAGATTTTCGAGCCTTGACAACATGAGCATATCTTCCACGAGCCGCGTCATTTGGTCGGTTTGCTTGATGATCTTCTGAACGGCCTCTGGAAGATCCTTGTCTAAAATCAAATGGTTCTCTATCAATTCTGCCAGGCCGCGGATGGCCGTAAGTGGTGATTTGAGCTCGTGGGAGGCGTGGCTGAAGAAATCCTTTTTGATTTGTTCCATAGCCCGTTCTTGAGTCACCTCGCGAAACAACGCCAGAACCGTCGCTTGCGTGGTTTCGACACCCTCCGCATCGATTGGGAAAACGTTCACTTCATAGATTTTGCCTTCCATTCGGAGATCAAAAGCCGAAGGTTTTCGGGTTTGGTTCACCTGATGAATGGTTTCATTCACCCAATTGTCTCGAAATGGGAGATAGGATGGCTCGAGCAAGTTGGACTCGGACAAAAGGAAAATTTGTTTAGCATCGTCATTGAAATAGATCAGCCGTTCGCTATTGTCAAACAGCAAGACGCCTTGTTTCAAGCTGTTTAAAATCTCCTTGAGCTGCAATTGATAAGTTTCAATTCGTTTTAAGTACTTTTTGGTTTCGTAATTGATGTTGTTGATGTCAAGAACGAGTTCGTTGATTTCCGGGTAGGGGCTATCGAGCGGAATCATTTCATAGTTGCCATGATTCAACGCCGACAAGCCTTTGATGACTTTGTCCCAAGGCGACAAGAGATGCTTGTTGACTTGACACAAGCCGAAATAATTGAGAACGATAAATGCAAACGACATCAAGAGGAAAAAGATGAGAAAGGCTCGGATGGCGGCAGCTTGATTCTCAAGAGGCAAGGCAACCCGCAAGTAGTTGCCATCGTCAAGAAGTGTTGCAATATAAAGAAGATCTACGCCGATCGTTTCCGATTCTCGAGAAAAGACTTCTCCGAGATGGACGATCTCCGGTCGGAGGCTTTTGTCCGTGCCAATCAAGACATCATGCGAATCGGCGATCACCAAGCCATCGGGGCTTAAGAGGGTGATCCGTCGACCGTTTTCCGTTTGAAAGCGTTCGACGAAATCCAAAGGAGTGCCGATATAGTTCGTATATTCCAATTCGACTTCACTTAAAATGGTCGTCATGATGGACGAACGGTTGTGCTTTTCAAAAGCAAAAAGTGTCCAAAGAACCGCGATCAAAAAGAGGGCGAAAACACTGAAAAGAAGCAGAATGTTTTTTTTGATCAGCGCGCGTTTCATTGGATTTTATACCCGATACCGCGGACGGTTTCAATCGTTGCTTTTGAACCGACTTCCGCGATTTTCGTTCGAAGGGATTTGATATGCATGTCCAACGTTCGGGTTTCTCCCAAAAAGTCACTTCCCCAGACTTCTTCAAAGATCGCTTCCCGGGATACCACCATACCGGGACGCTTCATCAAGCATTTTAACAAAACGTATTCCTTATTGGTGAGAGAAAGCGGTGTGAAGGAATCATAACAGGAATGTTGTTTATCGTCCAAACACAAAGAAGATACTTGATAGAGGCAAGGATCTGACAGTTTTCGGATTTTTGCTTGGATTCGGGAAGCAAGTTCTAAAACTCCGAAGGGTTTGGTAAGATAATCGTCTGCTCCGAGATCCAAGGCAATCACCTTGTCCATTTCACTTTGCAATGCAGAAATCATCATAATGGGAACGTTTTTATCTTGTTTGCGAATGGCTTTGAGAAGATCCAATCCGGAGATATCCGGCAACATGATATCCAGTAAAATCAGATCGGACGGGGCGGCTTTGAAGGCGGCTAAAAAATCAGAGCCTTTGGCAAAACCAATTCCTTGGTATCCCGCATGCTCGATGGTCTTTTGAATGACAAAGCCAATCGATTGATCGTCTTCTACAAAATAAATAATGGCCATAGTTCGCCTCAATTCTAGAAAAGCATGGTGTTTTTGTGTTTGCCTTTGGCGATAAAGATGATCCATTCGGCGATATTTACCGCATGGTCGCCCACGCGCTCAAAATACTTGGCTACCATGAGAACATAGATCGCTTCGTTGGGATCGATCGTCTCTTTTTTGAGTTCTGCCGTGACGTAGGAGATCACATCTTGAAACAGCTGGTCGACGGAGTCGTCGGTTTGAATGATGGTTTCTGCCAGAGATTCATCCACTCGAACCAATGCCTGAATGCTCTTCAATACCATTTCTTCGACGATTTCTGCCATTTTGGAAGTGAGTGGCAAGACGCGTTGGTTTCGATTGTCCTCAAGATGCAAGGTCATTTCAGCGATGTCGCTGGCGTGGTCGCCGATACGCTCCAAATCAGTGATCAGTTTCAAGATGCCCGTCACAAGGCGAAGATCACTGGCAACGGGTTGTTCTTTCCAGATGATCTTTAGCGCCATCTTGGCGATTTCTTCTTCAAAACGATCGACTTCGTCATCGGCTTTCATCACTTGACGTGCCAATTCAAAATTGGTTGTTTTAAAGGCATTCAATCCTTCGCGAAGATTATACAGAGCGAAATCCGCCATCTTCGCGACTTCTTTTTTTAAATCTTCAATGGCTTGTTCAAGCGTTTGCCTTAACGTCATAATTCGTCTCCTCTATTGTATCACAGGAGCAGATTTATCCAAATCGTCCGGTGATATATTCTTCTGTTTTTTTATTTTCGGGTGTGGAGAACAGTTGATTGGCATCGCCGTATTCGATGAGTTCACCCATCAGAAAAAAGGCGGTTTTGTCGGAGATGCGGGCAGCTTGTTGCATGTTATGCGTCACGATGATGATCGTATAGTCTTGTTTGAGGGAACTGATCAAATCTTCAATTTTGGCGGTTGCGACCGGATCCAAGGCGGAAGTGGGTTCATCCATCAAAATCACTTCCGGCTTCATAGCGATCGTTCGGGCAATGCAAAGACGTTGTTGTTGACCTCCGGACAGTGCGAGAGCGGATTCCTTGAGCCGATCTTTGACCTCGTCCCACAAGGCGGCTTGTTTCAATGATTGTTCCACGATTTGTTTGAGTAAAAACCGATCACGAATCCCTTGGCACTTTGGTCCATAGATGAGATTGTCCTGGATACTCATGGGAAAGGGGTTGGGTTTTTGAAAGACCATGCCAACGGACTTTCGCAAACCATTGACATCGGTCTTGGGTTGGTAGATGTCTTGATCGTGATAAGTGACATTGCCGGTGATATGGCAAGAATCGATCAAATCGTTCATCCGGTTGAGGACCCTGAGAAATGTGGATTTGCCACAACCGGAAGGACCGATGAGGGCGGTGACCTCTTTTTCGTAGATGGCTATGGAGATTTCTTTTAGGGCTTGTTTCTCGCCGTAGAAGAGGTTCAAGTTTTCAATTTGGAATACAATGGGATTTTGTGCGGTCATCGGGGTGCACTCACCTTTCTCAGAAAGCGTCTAGTCAATAATTTGATCAAGAGGTTGAGCAGCAAGACGATCAAGAGAATAATGATGGCGATCGTCGAAGAGAGTTCGATATTGGCTGGCTCATCGGTCATCATCGCCCAAATATGAACCGCGAGCGATGTGGATTGTTCGGTGACCCGGATGTCATCCTTGATGGCGGTTCCGATCGCAAACACAAGTGCGGCACTTTCCCCGATGATGCGGCCAATTGCGAGCAGTGTCGCACTGAGAACGCCAGGAAAGGCTCCGGGGAGGACAATCCTAAATGTGGTTTGGGTTTTGCTGGCACCAAGGGCCAAAGAACCTTGACGATATTCGTCAGGAACGACTTTCAACGATTCTTCCGTGGTGCGGATCACAACAGGCAATAAGATCACTGCCATGGTCATGGAGCCCGAGAGGATGCTTCCAGAAGTGGCAGAAGAGACATTGATAATAAACGGGACGAAGAACGCCAGTCCCATCAGCCCGTAAATAATTGAGGGAACACCGGTCAGTAATTCGATGAAGGACCGAAGGAGCCGGGTAAAGCGGTTATTTTTCGCATATTCATTCAAATAAATGGCTGCGCCAATTCCGATTGGCAGTGCGAAAAGTAGCGAGAATACAATGAGATAGAACGTTGTGATGATGGAACCGCGGATTCCGCCTCCGGGGATCGTAAATTCCAATTCCCGAATCTGATTCGATAAAGCCAATTCGTCAATCATTTGTTCAGCCCCGTAGCGAGCGAGTGAAGACGGCTGATCGGAATAGGCAATACGAATGATCATCATATCCGGTTTCAATGAGAGAAGCTCGTGACTCAACCCTTTGTCATGGAGTTGCTGGAAAGGTGAGGAGGGATGAACGTATGCTATCTCCACTTGGGTTTTTCCCATGAGATCGATGGAATCGATCAGTCCAAGACCCCAGCGCGGACTATAATACACTTCCGCCTTTAAAGTTTCTTCGGGTTCAAAGTAATCCGTATCGTTCGGAGCGAGCGGTTCGGCAATGTGAGTTTTTGCTTGATAATCATGCGTGATCAGATCGAGATTTAACAACTTGACGCCATTCGTGAAAATGAAGAAAATGATCAAAGACAAGGTGGCGAAGCTAAAGAACGCCGCAAAATAGGTCCCAAACTGGAGAAGGAAATCTTGAGCCTTGCGTTTATTTGACATGGATTTTTCCTACCTTTCGCTTGATTAGATTCAAGAGAAAGTTGGTGATGAGGATGACAACTAAGAGTACCATCCCGACGGAAAAACGGATATTGTAATCAAGCCCTTGGGATTCTTTCATCCCTTCGAGCATTGTCGTTGTGAGGGTGGCGGTCGTATCCAATAAATCAAAAGACAAACCCGACCTCCGTCCACCAGCGACAAGCGATACGGCGGTTGCTTCTCCCAAAGCCCGGCCAACGCCGAGGATAGCAGCGGTGAAGATACCCGATTTTGCGGCGGTGAGCACCACTTTAAAGTTTGTTTGTGTGAAACTCGCACCCAAAGCCAATGACCCTTCTATCAAGCGTTGATCGACGGAACGGATCGCCACTTCGGATACAGTTGTGATCGTCGGGATCGTCATCAATGCCAAGATGATGACGGTTGAGAGGACGCTGTTACCACCTTTTGATTGGACGCCGACCAGTTGGCTCATTTGATAGACGATTTTGAGAATGAATCCGGCCCCAAAGAGCCCATAGATGATCGACGGGATTGAGGCCAAGATCTCCACCACACTTCGAAAGCATTCCGCCAATTTCTTCGGCGCGATTTTCGCGATGAACAGCGCGGTCAAGACACCGACGGGAAAGGAAATCAGCAGCGATAAAAAAACGATATAGAGTGTGGTGATGATTAAAAAGCCTACGCTATAGAGACTGGATTGAAAAGTCGGATCGATCAACCAGACATTTCCCGTGATAAACGGAATCAGCCCGACTCTTCCCAAGCCATCGTTGTCAGTAAGAAATGGAGTCAAACCCTTCACCAAGATGACGCTCCCAATCAAAAAGATGAACGAAGCGGACAAAAGCGCCAAGGTTTTTAATCCTTGGTGTGCGAACTGATCGATCAAGATTTTTTTGGATCGCAGTGTTGTGTTAATCCGTGACATATTCCGTCCTTTCATGGAGAAGGAAAAACCGATTCATCGGTCTTTCCGGCTTTTTGCACGAACGGGGGTCAGTCGGTTTCAGGGAGATCAGACCACAAGGTATAGGCACCCGAATAGATATTTTTTAAGATTTGGGTGGTGATGTTTTCAATCGGATTATCGTTATGGACGATTGTGACAATGGCGTCCCACGCCAGTTGTCCCGTCTGGGTCGCGTTGACATTGGCCAGTTCCGCGGAGGTGAAATTTCGAGAAGAGAAGCCAACATCTTTACCCTCGGCTTGGTCCTTTGAATCACCGTTCGTGCGTTTCCAACCATCTCCAGAACCGGTATGGTCGTGCTCGGCAATAAAGTTGCCAGCTTTCGCTGAAAAAGCTTGTGTCAACGCTTGAGCGACTTTCTGGATGGAGTCCGATCCACCAAAACGAACGGTGATCAAATGGTTGTCTTCGGCAGTGATCGGATAGTCGTTTTTGATGGAATCCCAAGTCGTCGATGAGGGAAGGGCAATGGCTCCGGCGTTATTGATGATATCCCCCGCGTCCGTCGTATTGAGAAACGCCACGAACGCTTGAACAAGCAGTTCGACTGCCTCTGAAGGGTAATCAGCTTCTGCTCGGATCATCCACATAAAAGGCCTTTTCAAATCGTAAGTATCGTTCAGAACATTTGCTTCGGAGGGAATGACGCCGTTGAGCTTCAATCCTTTGACATTATCAGTCAGAGAGGAAAGCGAGATATAGCCGATGCCATATTCATCGATCGTCATGGCGTTTAAGATGGCCGTGTTATCTTTGATCAGAAAACCGCTTACCAACAAATCATCTTGTTTGGCGGCCTCAGAGAATCCGATGCCATTCATAAAGCCATCGCGGGTTCCCGACGTCGTATCTCGGGTATAGACGGTGATTTTGGCGTCTTCATTGAAGAGTCCACGGCTACATCCAGTAAGCAGCAGTGCCAGAATCAAAGTGAAACAGCCGATTATTTTTTTCATAGAGGGGCTCCTTTCGTTCTTCCTGTCTTGATTATAATGACATTGCGAGACCGATAACACCTGCGGTGAGTAAGAGTTTTGTAAAGAATGTGTAAAAAATCAAAAAAAACTCCCATCAACCGATTAATCGGAAAATGGGAGTTAATTTTAATAAGATAATTATTTGTTGTAAAGCTCAACGATCAGGTTTTCTTTGATCTCGGGTAATATTTCCGAGCGTTCGGGCAACCGGATGTACGTGGCTTCCATCTTGTTGTCATCAAAGCCGATATATTCCATTCTCGAGACGACGGCTGTCAACGCATCTT
>JAAYZB010000053.1 GCA_012515085.1 Acholeplasmataceae bacterium | reverse complement strand
TCTGACGCGTAAACAACTTGATGTCTTGATAAAAGAAGAATTTCAAATTTTGGATACCATTAATGACATCGCCAATCAAAACGAAGTCCGGGTGACGCTCTCGATGGGGATCGCTTGTCACCGAGTGATGCTTGATCGGTTGGGTGAATTGGCAGAAGAAGCGTTGAAACTCGCTCTTGGTCGCGGTGGCGACCAAGTGGTTGTCAATTTTGAAAACCTGCCACTCAAGGTTTTTGGTGGAAAAAGCAATACCGTGGAAAAACGGACAAAAATCACTGCCCGAATCAATTCCCGCGCCTTATCCGACAACATTGAAAAATACAGCAGTGTGATGATCATGCCACATCGCGCGACGGACATCGATGCACTGGGTGCGTCAATTGGTCTATTGGAAATGGCGCTTGCGCAAAAAAAACCGGCAAAAATCGTACTCAATTTTGATGACATTGATCTCACTACCCAAAAAGTCATCAATATGCTGAATCGCGAATACGTCAAACTGATGGAATATTTCGTGGATTCCGACACCGCGCTGGACGAGACCACGTCAACGACCTTGCTTATCATCGTCGACCATCATAGCCCGGTTCAATCCATTGCGCCCAAGTTGATTGAAAAGACCAAGAACATTATTGTTGTCGACCATCATCGCCGAATCGATAATCTCTTGAGCGATGTCACCTTGATTTATTTGGAACCCTATGCCTCTTCATCCGTGGAATTGGTCATTGAACTGATTGAACTGTCAAGCCATGAAGTCGATATCGACCCCTTTGAAGCGACGATCATGCTCGCTGGCATGATGATCGACACCAACAATTTCACTTATCGAACCGGAGTGCGCACGTTTGAAGCAGCGGCGCTTCTCAAGAGTTATGGAGCGGATCCATTCAAAGCTAGGCTGATCCTTCGAGAGTCACTGGATCACATGAAGAGCAAATCGAATTTAGTGAATCAAGCAGAAATCATCAACAACCATTTTGCTATCACCAAATCGCCAAAAGATGTGAAAACCACGCGGGTACAACTGGCCAAAACCGCGGATGAGCTTTTAGAAATCGACAACATCATCGCCAGTTTTGCAATCGGCAGTCTTGGCAATGATCAAATCGCCATTTCTGCTAGATCCGTAGATTCGTTCAATGTCTCGGTTCTCATGGAACATTTCGGTGGCGGCGGCCATTTGAACAATGCTGCCGCTCAAGTGGAGAAAGGCGATATTGAAACGATTGCAAAAAAAATCGAAGGCATGCTGGAAAACATTTACAAGGAGGATACGACCATGAAAGTGATTCTTGTCAAGGACTTGAGAGGCAAGGGGAAAAAGGGTGATCTCATTGATGTCGCCAGCGGCTATGGCAATTATCTTTTGACATCAAAACAGGCGATTGAAGCCTCGAGTGCTAACATTCGAGCACTGGAAGAAGAAAAAACAAAACAGGAAAAGCAATCAGAAATAGAAATTCAAGAAGCCTTGAATCAAAAAGAAGCAATTGAAGCGCATTCGATCAAAATTTACGTCAAGATTGGCGAAAACGGAAAACTCTTTGGCGCCGTGAGTTCAAAACAGATTGCGGACGAATACAAGAAGGGTTATAATATTGACATCGATAAACGCAAAATCGAATTGGAAGACAACATTCATTCACTCGGCGCATACCAAATCCCGGTTCGCTTGCACAAAGATGTCAGTGCCACGATCGATTTGCAGGTTCTGGAAGAAAAAGCTTAAGGAGGATGTCCATGGAACGGAAAGTCCCGCAAAATATTGAAGCTGAACAAGCGGTTCTCGGGGCTGTCTTTTTCGACCAGGCGACGATGAAAACCATCGTCGACAAACTCCAGGAAGAAGATTTCTTTTCACCGAACCACCAAGTGATCTATCGGATCATGAAGACGCTTTTTCAGGAGAACATTCCGATTGATTATCAAACCCTGACCGATCGGCTGGAGAATCATAACCTGCTTGTCAAGTCAGGTGGTATCGACTACATCACCGGCCTCATTGATTCGGTGCCGTCGGTTGCTAATCTCATCAATTACATCAATATCGTCAAAGATAAGGCGATTTTGAGGAAAATACAGGATTCTTGTCGAGAAATCATCGAGGATTCCTATACGACCGACAACACACCGGAATTTATTGACTCGGTCGAAAAGACAATTATCGGTATTACCAAAGAAAAGCGAACGACTGATTTTAAATCCGTCGGCGAAGTCGCGAATCTGCTCGTTGATCGGATTGCCGAACAAGCTCAAATTGGTGGTGCTGTGACAGGGCTTGATACCAAATATCATGAATTCAATAAATTTACCCTGGGGCTACAACCGTCTGATCTGATCATTGTGGCGGCGCGACCATCCATGGGAAAAACGGCATTCGCCTTGAATTTGGCTTTGAATGTCGCCAAGAGTCCCTCGCGCCCACACATCGCCTTTTTCTCTTTGGAAATGGGTGTGGATCAACTGGTAATGCGCTTGATCAGCTGTCAAGCGCAAGTGGACAATTTCCGGATGCGGCAAGGCCGTCTGAACGCGCAAGAATGGGATAAGATCCATTATGCCGTCAGCACCCTTTCCTCGCTCAATCTGTATTTCGACGACTCCGGTACTGTCAAAGTGACGGACCTTCGCAGCAAATGCCGAAAGTTAAAACAAGATGACAAGCTTGATTTGGTAATTGTGGACTATCTTCAACTATTATCGGGGTCTCAGGCTTACAGCCAGACAAACCGGGTTCAGGAAGTCTCCGAAATCAGTCGGGTATTGAAAGAAGTTGCCCGGGAGTTGAAAGTGCCGGTTGTTGCGTTGAGCCAGCTTTCTCGGGGCGTGGAACTCCGGAAAGATAAGAAACCGGTCATGGCCGACTTAAGAGAATCCGGGTCGATCGAACAAGATGCCGACATCATTTTGTTCTTGTATCGAGAAGATGCCTATGAGCAAGAAACCACCAAGAAAAATCATGTGGAGATGTCAATTGCTAAAAATCGTTCCGGAACGATTGGGGACTTCGAACTCCTCTTCAACAAAAACATGTCGACTTTCAGCAATCTCTTAGTATCCGCCGATGAACAATACGGCGAAAAACAGCCGTTGGATGAGAGGTAACCATCCCGCTGTTTTTTTTGAAATCCCCCAATCCACCCTGCTTTTGAAGGAGAAATAGCCAATGATCAGTATCCGACTAGACCAAATAGAAAGCCGATATGACGAGATCCAAGAAGAACTTCAAAATCCCGAAGTATCGACAAACATCCAAAAGGTGAGAGAGTTGTCAAAGACAGCGCGTTCACTGGAGAAAACAGTTTTCAAATATCGAGAATATAAAGAAATCAACCGACAAATTGCCGGATTAAAAGACTTATTGAAAGAAAACGATCCGGAAATCCGGGAGATGGCAGAAACGG
>JAAYZB010000052.1 GCA_012515085.1 Acholeplasmataceae bacterium | reverse complement strand
TTTTTCTTTCGCATCAAATACAGTCCCTGAATCCGTATCCAATCCGAATTGGACTCCCCAGCAAGTTATTTCTTTATCGGAGTATTTTACTGGTGGCTATCGCGAAGCGAAAAAGCGATTAGAACACTTCATTCACCAGAAACTATCTCGCTATGAAGAAAGCAACGATCCTTCTTTGGCGTTGACATCAACACTCTCTCCATATTTACATTTTGGACAAATCGGTGTGTTGGAAATCGTTCATTCTATCATGAGTGCAAGTGGACCTGAGTCTCAGAAAGCTGCATTCTTAGAACAAGTGATCGTCCGCCGTGAACTGGCATTCAACTTCATCCATTTCAATCCTCATTATGCTGATTTTTCCCATATCACCGAATCTTGGGCCTATCAAAGCATGACGATTCACGAAAAGGATCCACGCCCATACCATTACACAGTGAACGATTATTTGGCATTCAAGACTCATGACCCCTATTTCAATGCGGCGATGAAACAACTCGTATTGACCGGATTCATGGAAAATTATCTCCGAATGTACTGGGCAAAGAAAATCATTGAATGGTCTTCAACCTATCGCGAAGCCTTTGAAACAACTTTGTATCTTAACAATACCTATTTTCTTGATGGACGGGATGCCAACAGTTATGCCGGAATCGCCTGGTGTTATGGACGACATGATCGCGCATGGCCAGAAAGACCTATTTTTGGCAAACTTCGCTACATGAATCAAGCAGGATTAGAACGGAAATTCAAGATGAATGATTACCTGGAACGCATCAAACAAATAGAACAATCATACTAACAAAAATAACTGGTCGACGGAGTTCCGTCGACCAGTTATTTATATCATTTCTTGAATGATTGGATCCAGTTGTTCGGGAGTGAAACTTGGCTCAAAGCGACGAATTATCGATCCCGATCGATCCACTAAGAATTTTGTAAAATTCCAACGAATGCGGTTGGAAGAAAAGACCCGCTTCGCCAAACGGCATACTGGACAAGGATTCTCGCTCATTGGCGCAGTTGCTTTCTTTAAATAGGTAAATAGCGGGTCAGCATCTGGTCCATTGACCTTGATCTTGGCAAACGTTTCAAATGTCACACCGAAGTTCTTTTGACAAAAACCGATGATTTCTGCTTCGGTTCCCGGGGCTTGTCCCAAAAACTGATTGCAGGGAAAATCCAATATTTCAAAACCTTTGTCCCGATATTTTAAATATAGTTGTTCTAATCCGGCGTATTGCGGAGTATATCCGCATCCCGTTGCGGTGTTGACAATCAGCAACACCTTTCCCTGATATTTTTTGAGAGAAACTGCTTCTTTTTTTGCATTCAATACCTGAATATCAATGAGTGACATCGGCTTCTCCTTTTATTTGGTGATATCATTTAATCTGTAGAAATATTCGATACATAATTTCTTGTAAATCTTTTTAGTGAACGATTTGTCGTTCATTAGGGTTCCAACTCGATCACTAGTTGCCGAGTCATATGCATTTCCTCGAAATAGGTGATCCCAATCCAACAAACATCACTGTAACTGACATAAAGCGCTTGGTTATTGACAGGAGCAGCGATCGTCACATGATAGGAAGCCGCAGTTGCACCTTGCGTTATTGAAACGACTTCGATTTCATTATATTCCGAATCTGATATCATGAATCCATCGGGATTCAAGCCATCGACCAAATGATCAAAGTGGATGTCAAACCCGGTATTGGAAGCATTGGTTGCATACATTTCCGCTGTCAGCAATACTGGTTCATAATTCGAGATGATTTCAATCCGGCCTCCCACCGTTTCTTCATCACCGGTGGCGATGATACCGATAAAGTATCCCACATCATCCGTTGT
>JAAYZB010000051.1 GCA_012515085.1 Acholeplasmataceae bacterium | reverse complement strand
CCAAAATCCAAATGACCGTTTGTAATCGCACACACGACTTCACGTCCCATCACTTGACGTTTGATATGAGCATCCGCATTATCTTCATATCCATTATGGGCGTACACTTCATACGGTTTTTCGGGAGCGATCCGTTCCAAGAATGTTTCAAAGTCTTGATGGAGTCCTTGTTCATCATCGTTGATAAACACACTGGCTGTGATGTGCATGCTATTGACTAGCACTAGCCCTTCTTTGATGTTGCTTTCTTGAATGCATCGATCGACCTCCGACGTGATATTGATATATTCCCGCCGTTTTTGAGTGTGGATCCAAAGTTCTTTTCGATAAGAAATCATCGACTTCATCCTCCTTTTTTAAAAACAACTTAAATCATATTCGTGCTCTAATTGATCGCGCGTTCCCCTGACCATATCTGTAAAGAGCTGTCGCATATCACTATCCGGATGCCTCCGGCATTGAGGCTCACGTCTAAATACTTGGTAAATGTCTTCCAGTTGTCGCTTCTTGATCGCTTCATATAATAGTTCCGTTAAATCGAGGTGTCCACTAACCAATTCACGAACGGGATCCACTAACTTTGTCGCAACGATAGGCATGACCGAGTTCAAGGAAAATAAAGCGTTGGTTTCGACGACCGCTCCCATTTTCATTTGGGGCATTTGCCCCTCATTCGGCAAATTAACATTGGAAATCATCCGCTTCTCTCCCATCAGCGATCTCATCAACTCCACAACTTCTTCTTTGGATTTTTTCAAAATGGGCTTTTTTTTGCCCGTCGCAATTTGGATTGATTCGTTGATTTTTTTCTGTTGGAGACGAATTCGATAAGAGACAGGTGTCAAGGCAAAACTCCATGATCGCACGGTCTTTGGGCTAGACAAATATAGGGTTGGATCCATAAACTCCGCTAAGTGACGATCGCCTGCCGCTCCTAAAATGCCATATCGGCGGAAAAGGTCCATTTTCACACGGTTGGCAGATTTCATCGGATCCGTTAAATAAGCGTCATTCGCCCCTTCAGCGTTGATTCCTTTCTCGAAATTAGTTTCCATGAACTTGGGCAATAATGCAAGAACATCGACTTGACGAGTGGATGCTTTGGATATCCAGGTAAAATGATTGATTCCCGATACATCGGTAACTAGTTCCGTCCGATCAATCTGAATTCCGAGCATTGCTTCGACCACTTTCGTTAAGAAGACCTGGGCATTGAACACTTCATGGCAACATCCAAACACGTTCATTTTAGGAAACACATCCTTGAGAGTCTTGACACAAATTGCCAAAGGATTGGTCAAATTGATTACCCAGGCATGGGGACAATATTTTTCAATTTCGCGCGCGAAAAATTCAAACATCGGAACTGTTCGCATGCTTCTAAGCACACCCCCGGGACCCGTTGTATCCCCAACGGGTTGCCAGATACCATATCGTTCAGGCAAATGAACATCGACAGCCATTGTCGCGAATGTGCCTGGGAGAATTGATATAATCACAAAATCAGCTCCAGAAAGAGTTTTCTGGATGTTTTCGGTCACAACATAATCAAAATGAGATCGGGTCCGTTTGTCTT
Organism: Acholeplasmataceae bacterium; assembly: GCA_012515085.1. GTDB lineage: Bacteria > Bacillota_I > Bacilli_A > Izemoplasmatales > Hujiaoplasmataceae > JAAYZB01. The sequence continues at coordinate 847 of JAAYZB010000051.1, read as the reverse complement.
GATTGATGGCCATCCCGATGGCTTGGTTGCGAACGCTGGCATCCGAATCAATGTCATAAAGACTGATCTCTCCTGCCAGCCCTTCTGTCAAGGCCAGATCGTTCATGAATACCCGCGCCCATGACTTCGACCCGCCACCAATATAGGCAATCTTAATATTCATATTCGCAACCCCTTTATTGATGCATTGTCATAAATAAATCCCACATACCTAGAAAATCGTCAAAGAACAATGTCCTCACCGTTTGAATCATGCGTTTATTGTCTTTATTATACATGAAAAATTCCGTTTCGAGAACGAAACGGAATAATCTTTTGAATGTCAAACACTGGCTTCAACGTTAACGAAAATTCGCAAAAGGCAATTCATAATAGGGTTGTTTTGCTTGAAGCTTGAATCCCATTTTTTCGGCGATTCGTACTGATGGCCAGTTTGTTTCATAGGTGTTCCAAACCGGAATTTCCTTCCGTTTTAGGCATTTCTTGATATACGCTTGCGCAATCATTGACGCATAACCTTTTTGACGATCGGATCGATCGTAGGTATTGATCACGATTTCCTGATATCCCTTTGCACTAGCTACCGAAAAACAGGCACTCACGATCTGGTTTGTTTCGCTTAGATAAAAATATCCGATTCCTTGTTTTAAAAACGTTTGGAAATCCGGCCAAAATTCTTGGATATTGTCTCGGAGAACCGCTGATTCATAAGTATCAGCAATCATTTGATTGATTGGTAAGATGTTTGACAATCGCCCAGATTGTCCGTTTTGTGCTTGAAAACTCTTCACATCAAAAAAGAAAGCTAATCGACATCCGGTTTCGACTGGCGAATTCTGAAACAAGT
>JAAYZB010000050.1 GCA_012515085.1 Acholeplasmataceae bacterium | reverse complement strand
GGCCGGGTGAAGACGGAAGCCGACAAAGACTCTCAATCCTGTAAAGTCACCGCAGCACGGTTATCCGAGATGCTTGAGATACCAGTTGCTTTTGTCCCACTGACTCGGGGAAAGGAACTGGAAGAAGCGATCGAAAGGATGCAACCGGGCGAACTTTTGATGTTTGAAAACACTCGGTTCGAAGATTTAAACGGCAAGAAAGAATCGAAAAACGATCCGGATCTGGGCGCTTACTGGGCCTCTTTGGGAGATGTCTTTGTGAATGATGCGTTTGGAACCGCTCACCGTGCTCACGCGTCTAACGTCGGTATCGCGAGTCATTTGGAAGCAGCTGCCGGCTACTTGATGGAAAAAGAGCTTCGATATATCGGTGAGGCAGTCGACAATCCCGTCCGGCCGTTTGTGGCGATTTTGGGTGGGGCAAAAGTATCGGACAAAATCGGCGTCATCGAAAATCTGCTTCAAAAAGCCGATAAAATCCTGATCGGCGGCGGCATGGCCTACACTTTCATGAAAGCCCAAGGCTTTGAAATCGGCTTATCGATCTGTGAAGCGGACAAGTTGGAACTCGCCAAAGAACTTTTGGACAAAGCCAAAGGCAAGATCATTCTTCCCACCGATCTTGTCGTTGTCAAGGAATTCAAGGCCGATGCACCCTACAGAGTCACGAGTTATGGCAAGGTGGAGCCAGATGACATGGGACTGGACGTGGGCCCAGACACCATCAAACGATTCCAAAAAGAATTGAAGGGTGCGAAGACCGTTGTTTGGAACGGGCCACTTGGCGTGTTCGAGTTTCCAGCCTTTGCCAAAGGCACTCAGGCAATTTGTGAGATTTTAGCGCATTTACCGGATTGTAAGACGATCGTTGGTGGAGGGGATTCTGCCGCTGCGGCCATCCAAATGGGATTTCAGAATAACTTTACTCACATTTCCACAGGCGGTGGCGCATCACTGGAATATTTGGAAGGAAAAGTACTTCCGGGAGTCGATAGCTTGGATGACCAAGCTCCCTGCGACTGTCCGGGAGGATGTTGTTAATTTTTAGGCGATGGAATTTATCGGCCGAAAGATTCGGGAGTTGCGACTGGAAAACGGTCTGACACAAGAAGAACTGGCGGATCGCTCCGAATTGACCAAGGGCTTTATAAGCCAATTGGAACGGGGATTGACATCTCCGTCGATTGCAACGCTTCAGGACCTCTTGGGTGCACTTGGGACCAATCTTGCGGAGTTTTTTGCGAACGATGAAGAAGACTTGGTGGTGTTCACTGCCGATGAGTTTTTTGAAAAGACCGATGAAGCAAATAAAGTCAAAATCCATTGGATCGTTCCCAATGCCCAAAAATATGAAATGGAACCCATATTGCTGGAATTAAAACCGGGGGGACTCGCTTACGATGATGAACCTCACGCTGGCGAAGAATTCGGGTATGTCCTCGAAGGGGAAGTCACATTAAAAGTCGGGAAGCGCAAGTTTCGTGTGTTGAAAGGGCAAACCTTTTACTACACATCCAATAAAACCCATGGTTTGGAAAACCTGACCAACCGTAAAGCCGTCGTGCTATGGGTCAGCACACCACCCATGTTTTAATAACCAGCAATATCATTCTTTAAAGGAGAAAACAAATGGAAAAAACGATTCTAATCAAAAGCACTGCTGGATTGCATGCAGAATTGGCCGCAAAAATTGTCCAATCTGCCAGCAAATACGATGTCGATATCAAACTGATTTATGAACATGTCACAATCGATGCCAAATCGATTTTAGGACTCATGAGCCTAGCCGTCCCGCAAGGCAAGAACGTCAAACTGGTCGCAACTGGCGATAACGCCGACAAAGCCATCAGCGAGATCGAAAAAATCCTTTCCTGAGCCGATTTACATTGCGAAAACCAATTATTGCCGGGAACTGGAAAATGTACAAGGATCGGGACGAGGCCTTGTATTTCATTTTGAAAGTTGCTCCGGAAGTACCGGATCCTAAGTTGGTGGAAACGGTTATCTGCGCCCAAGCACCGTTGCTTCGTTGTTTGATCAAACGCCAGGGAGACCATCTCAGGATCGGCGCGCAAAATATGTTTTATCTGGATGAGGGGGCCTATACCGGCGAAATCTCCGGAAAAATGCTCAAAAGTTACAACGTATCCTACGTGATCATCGGCCACAGTGAGCGGCGACATCTTTTCCATGAGACCGATTGTGACGTCGAGAAGAAAACCAAAGCGGCGCTTCGAAATCATTTGATTCCGATCGTCTGTGTCGGTGAAACCTTGGCAGAAAGGGAAGAAAACAACACAATGGCGGTGTTACATCGTCAGCTCACGGCGGTCATGCAAGATTTGACGCCGGATGAAATGAAGAAACTCGTAATCGCGTATGAGCCGGTTTGGGCAATTGGTACCGGCAAAACTGCGACTGGCGAACAGGCGGAAGAAGCTTGTGGCTATCTCCGTCAACTGATTCAAGAAGGGTTTGGCAAGGACGTTGCGGAGGAGCTCCGCATTCTCTACGGTGGATCCGTCAAGCCATCCAACATCGACGAACTGTTAGAATTTCCCAATATCGATGGGGCATTGATCGGCGGCGCTTCGCTCGATCCGGATCAATTTCTGGATATGGCAAAAGCCGCTTTGAAACATCTTTCCTGAAGTTGATGAAAAGGCCGGGATTTAATCCCGGTTTTTTTTATCTCTTTGTTTATTTTTTGCTTATGTGCTTCTCAAGAAGAAGCAAATATGATACAATAATCGAAACGTTTTATGGGAGGGAGATTATGAAGAAGATTCTTTTGGGAGTGGCGCTTCTTTTTTTTGGTTTGGCCCTAGTGGGTTGTTC
>JAAYZB010000049.1 GCA_012515085.1 Acholeplasmataceae bacterium | reverse complement strand
CATGGTCTTTGTCATCTTAAGTCCTAGTTCATTACGAACAATGCTGACATGTTCATCCATATGATCACCAATTTTCTTGCGAAGTGGTTTGTAGTTATAGTGATAATTGGGTAATTCAGGAAACACCTGTTCTTCTAATAGAGAGATATTCATCAGGTCTTTGTTGATTTTTTTTGAAGCGGCCGCTCCAAAAACAATGCATTCTAAAAGCGAATTCGATGCCAGTCGATTGGCGCCGTGAACGCCGGTACACGCCACTTCGCCAATGGCGTACAGATTTTTGATTGTTGTTTCGCCAAACAAATCGGTTTTAACACCACCACAGATAAAGTGTTCACAAGGAGAAACCGGGATTAAATCGACTCCCAGCACAATCCCATTTTCCAAGCAGTGTTGATAAATGGTGGGAAAACGATGCTTCAGGTAGATTGGATCCAAATGCCTAGTATCTAGATAGACGTGATCGGTCCAAGTGTCATACATTTCCCGATATATTGCCTGTGAAACAATATCCCGTGGTGCTAAATCTTTGAGCTCGGGGTGATATTTCTCCATAAACGGTTGCTTTTCAATATTTAATAATATGGCTCCTTCGCCTCGAACTGCTTCCGATATGAGGAATCGTTTTCTACTGGGAGAGCCTTCCAGATAAAATGCAGTTGGATGAAATTGCACAAATTCCATATCAATGATGTCCGCACCGATTCGATGAGCCATCCCAATGCCATCACCAGTGGCAGATAAATCATTCGTGGTCGAGCCATAAACAGAACCGATCCCACCGGTCGCAAGAATCGTTGCTTTCGCATATATTGGATAATAAAGGGCGTCTTTTTCCAAAACTGTAGCACCCAGACACTGTCCCGCTTCTCCTTTGATCAAATCAAGTGCCATCGTTTGTTCCAATAGCTCGATATTCGGGTGGTAAGACAATAGAGTCGAAAGATCATGTGTTGTGTAATATCCAGTGGCATCACCGCCGCTATGAAGGATTCGCCGCTTGGAATGACCCCCTTCTCGCGTTAAAAGATAATGATTCTCTGCATCTTTGTCGAAGCGGATCCCAAAGTCTACCAAAGATTCAATCGCTTCCGCTGCCTGACTGACTAAAAATTTCACTGCTTGTTTGTTATTATGGTAAGACCCCGCTTTTAAGGTGTCTTCATAATGACTTTCCAAGGAGATGGGATCATCAGTCAATTCGGCGGCGATCCCGCCTTGAGCAAGCATGGAATTCGAGTGAGCGAGCATCTCTTTGGCAATCAAACAAACGCGATATTTTGAATCGATTGATAAAGCGGCATATATTCCCGCCAAGCCGGTGCCTATGACCAATACATCCACTTTACGCATCTTCTTGACTCCATTCCAACATCAAATCCAATGAACGCCTTGCTTGAATCCTAACGGATTCTTCTACGATGATTTCGTGAGTTTCTGTTTCTAGAGACCGCAAAACATCGGGTAAAGTTGTTTTTTTCATGTTTCGGCACAGTAACCCTTTATTCAATAAATAGAATTTTTTCTCGGGGTTTTTCTGTCTGAGGGGATACAGTATGCCTTCTTCGGTGCCGATGATGAATTCTTGATCAGCTGATTCTGTCGCTGTTCGTATAATTCCGGAAGTGCTACCAACATAGTCAGCGAGTCGTAATACTTCCAACGGCGCTTCTGGATGAATCAACACCTTGGCATTGGGATGGAGGTGTCGCATTTCTTGTACTTGTTCTGGTTTTAAATTGTTATGGATACAACAATACCCCGGCCAGGTCTCTAAATCAAGCTGATATTTCTCTTTGAGATACAATCCCAGATTTTTATCGGGAACATAACAGATTTTTTGATGTTGGAAACGACGGATGATTTTTTCTGCATTGGAACTTGTTACACAGACATCAGACAGTGCCTTTACAGACGCATAAGAATTCACATAGCAGATCACAACTCGATCGGGATGTTGTTGTTTGTACTCTCTGAGTTTCTTTTCATTGATCATCATGGCCATCGGACAACCGGCATCAGCAACCGGCAACAATACCTTCTTGTCCGGAGAGAGAATTTTTGCGGTCTCCGCCATAAAATTCACTCCACAAAACACGATGATTTTTGCGTTCGTCTTCGCGGCGATCCGCGAGAGATCTAACGAATCGCCAATGTAATCCGCAACATCTTGAACCTCGGGCCTTTGATAATAATGGGCCAAAATAACCGCTTGTTTCTCCTGCTTCAATTGTTTGATTTTTTCGATCAACATTGGCTTTCACCCGTTTCCTGTGTCTAGTTTAATTATATGCTTTTTCTCTGTTTTTGCAAAGAATGTGGTATAATTTTTGGTGATGGAGCGAGGAAGTGATACATATGTACGAACCATTGGCTAACCGTATGCGTCCAAAATCATTCGAAGAAGTCATCGGACAAGATCGGATCGTTCAAATAATAAAGAACATGTTAAAGAAGGAGAAGCTTGTTTCCCTCATTCTTTATGGGCCGACTGGTGTCGGGAAAACGACTATCGCCCTGTTAATTGCCGAACATTTCCCACTCAATCATTTTAAGTTTAATGCCTCGACCGATTCAAAGGCTACTTTGAAACAAATCATCGAGAGCGTTAAATTATATGGCGATGTCTTATTGATCATCGATGAGATTCATCGAATGAATCGCGATATTCAAGATTATTTATTACCATATGTTGAAACTGGCAAGGTCATCATGGTTGGTTTGACCACTGAGAATCCTTATATCGCCTGTAATCCGGCGATTCGGAGCCGAGCATCCATTTTTAGGTTGGATCGACCAAATGAAGCGGAGATCAAAGCCTTTCTTCAACGAATCGATATTCAGGAGTACGGATTTACTGACCCCTTGCCCGACAATGTATATGACTATCTATCCATTGCCGCGAATGGTGAAGTTCGCAGTGCCATCAACATGCTGGAGATGCTTTTGTTACAGCTGGATCCGATTCAAGTAAACAACATTGAGATCGTGAAAACAGTGATTGGAAAACCGGCCATATCCACCGATGATCGTGGCGATAATTATTATGACATATTGAGTGCATTTCATAAATCAGTTCGCGGAAGTGATGCCGATGCTGCCTTGCATTATTTGGCGCGTCTTATAGTCGCAGGCGATTTGGAATCATTATTGAGACGAATCAGTGCGATTGTCTATGAAGATATCGGATTGGCCAATCCCAGCATGGGTCCCAAGGTAGCCGCAGCCTGTGACATCTGTCGCCACATCGGCTTTCCCGAAGCCATCAACGCCTTGGGCGCAATAACGATTGAACTATGTCTTTCACCCAAATCCAACAGTGCTCATCTGGCAATTAACAAAGCCATCAGTGATGTCGAATCCGGCAAAACCTACAAAGTACCCAGTCATCTCATCAATAATCCAACTTATGATGAAAAGAAACCATATCTGTATCCGCATGACTATCCTGGCCATCGGGTCATTCAGGATTATTTGCCTAAAGAATTGAGCAATGTTCGTTATTACGAACCCCAGGATCATACTCGCATTGAAATGATATTTAAGGAACAATACGACGAGATACTTCAATCGATCCGCAAAAAAAGGTAAAGAAGACGCTCATTTTGATGAACGTCTTCTTCTTTTAAATTTCTCGGCAAACCCGATTGTTATTTATATCAATGATCACTGGAATGATCACTGGTTTGCGTTTGGTTTGCTGGTAGAGATATTTTTGGACTTCATAGCGGATGTTTTCCTTATAAATGCGCCAATCAAAGACATCAAGAGCCAGTTGTGATTCGGTCACATTTCGATAGATCTCTTTGATTTGATTGACCACATCTTCATTCTCACGCATATACATGAATCCGCGGCTGACAACTTCCGGTGTGTTTAGCATCCGTTTCTGGTTGCTATCAATATTGGCGACAATCATAACAAACCCATCATCACCAAGCAATTCACGCTCTTTCAATACCGCATCATTGATGTCGCTTTCAAAATTACCATCGATCATCACCGATCCGTTCATCACCGTATCGTGTCGAGGTTCTAAAATGCCGTCTGTAAAAGTGATAACTTCACCATTATCGATCAACACAATGTTATCTTCGGGATAACCGTATTCTTTGGCTAACTGCTTTTGTGCCAATTGATAACGAAATTCCCCTGTGATTGGAACAATGTATTTTGGCCTCAGTAAACTATAGAGCAATTTAATGTCTTCGGTGGATGCGTGGAAAAATGACAAATGCTTTTTATCTACTCGGATTAGATTCAACCCGATTTTCAAGAGAGCATCATAGGTCTTGGCAGCGATTTTTTCGGTTCCAATGATGGGCGGGCAAAGCATCAGCACCGTATCATCAGCTTTGAGATGCAACAAGCGATCAATCGCTTTGCCCATCCGTTGCAACATGAAAAACGGTTCGTGTCGTTCACCGGTCACCAAAAAGACAACATCGTCAAAATCATTGTCATTGGTCTCATCGATAAATTTCAGATTGACCAGACGACCTTTCGGAATCTGAATATATCCTAGAGTTTCGCCGATATCGACCAATCGCTGTGCCTTACGTCCAATAATGGACAGCTTTTTATCGGCAAGTACCGCTTCGTTGATTACTTTTTGGATATTGGAGAGTTCGGTAGAATACATCGCGACAATGACTCTTTTTTTGGCTTTTTGGAACGTTTCCCGGAGGGTATGAGTTAATTGATAATCGGTGGTTGAGTGGCCAATGGAGAGCGCACCAGACGACTCCGACAAAAGTGCTAATACCCCCATATTTTGATATTTCGTCAATTTGACAAAATCTGTTTGGTAAAAAGAACCCATGTTCTGGTCAAAGGTAAAGTCAGTGGCATACACAATGACTCCATCTTCGGTGATGATCGCAAATCCCGATGATTCGGGAATAGAATGGGTGGTCGAAAAAAACTCAACTTGGAAATCGCTAAACTGTAACGGTTGCGACCGGTCGATGACTCGAAGGTCGTATTGGTCGGGATTATATTTTCCATCCTTCAACATATCCTTGATCACAGCAATGGTATATTTTGTTCCAAATACCGGGGCAGGAATCGTCTTTATAAGCATCGGAATTGCGCCGACATGCTTGTCATGAGCGTGGGATAACAGAATACCGATCACATCTTGCTTTCTCGCTTCCAAATATCCGATATCTGGGACAATCGCATCCACTCCCAAAAGATCACCGGAAGGATGTTTCAAACCCGCATCCAACACGAGGATTTTTTCGTTGATTTCCAAACAATAAAGATTCTTGCCGTTCTCTCCGAGACCGCCAAGCGCAAAAAATTTTATTTGACTCATACGAGACCTCTTTCTAAACTGGTCATATTGATTATATTATACCCGAAACCAATTGTTTTGAACACTAAAAAGATTGAAATCTAGGCAAGCCATCTTTTTTTGGACCACATCATCTTTTTTCCCCTGGGAAGCTGGCCAAATGTGATACAATTATATCAGGTGAGGACATGGTCAAATATCCCATAAAGAAAACCCAAACAAATCAGACTCGGACTTCTGTCGCCAATCGTGGTATGGACTTGGAAGAAGCAATCAATCAAACCAATCAGTTTTATATTGATAACGATGTTGCTTATATTTACAAAAAGCCCATTCCCATTCAAGTTGTCAAAGTCGATTATGAACGCCGAAGCGCCGCCAAAATCAGTGAAGCTTATTATAAAGTGCCTTCCACAACCGATTATAACGGCTTATATAAGGGACGATACATCGATTTTGAGGCCAAGGAAACTCGAACAAAAACCTCTTTTCCGCTAAAAAACATCCATCCGCATCAAGTAATTCATCTTCATAACGTCATCCGCCATGGTGGTATCGGCTTCGTTATTGTCCATTTTACGTTGCTCGGACGTTCTTTTTTGCTTGATGCCTCTTATCTGGTCGATTTTTATGAACGCGGAAAAACTGGGAGAAAATCGATTGAGTTATCTGAATTTGAAACTTACGGACATGAATTGAAAGAAGCGTATGTCAAACGCTTGGATTATTTGTCGATCGTTGATCAAGTGTATTTCAAGTAGAGAGAGTCTTGTTGACTCTTTTTTTTCTTGTTTCTTAGTGGACACCATTTTTTTGAAAAAATATCATTTTAAATGTGTGACACTCTCATGACAGCGACAGAACAACGTGTTATAATGCTTAAATGAAATATGACAACACTCGATTTCCCGCGAGGTATTCTTATGAACAAAGACCCGCTCCAGTTGGATCTGTCACAATCGGCTTTTTCGGTAGCCATTATCCCGGATACGCATATTCATGATCGCCTGACCCAATCGCTTCATGAATCTCAAATAAGATGGATTGTTCAAAACCAGAAACACTATGCCATCAAACAAGTAATTCATCTGGGAGATATCGTTCACGATCCCCAGGATCGGTCTCAATGGATCATGGCACAAGAAGCCGCATCCTTGTTGCAGCACCAGGGGCTCACGATTGCCTATACGGCCGGTAATCACAATTTGAGTGATTGGCATGAAGGGGTTCCTTTTCATGCGTTTAAAGATGATTCTCGCAGGGATAATGAACCATATCTTTTCTTTGTCCAAGAAATCGCTCGACTAAATAATGAGTCACTAACCTATTTTTCAGAAAACGGCTGGAATTCTTATCACTTTGTGACTTATCATGAACAATCAATTCTCATACTGATGTTGGATTACGCTGCTGGAAACGCCACTTTTGCCTGGGCAAAAAAGGTGCTTCAAGCCAATCGTTGCCTGCCCACCATCATCGCGACACATGTGCTTATTGCACATGAGGAACCTTCAACCCCTTCTTATTTTGAATATCCTGAAGCCAGGCGGATCTGGGATGAGCTGATAGAGCCCTTTGATCAAGTCTTCCTCGCGATCGGCGGTCATTATTTTGGCCAAGGACGTCTAATTCAAAAAAACAAAACTGGTAAAGATGTCTTGTGTTTGGTCACCAATTATCAACATTGGAATCGATATGGCGAGGGAATGATGAATCTAATGGTGATAGACAACATCAAACACAAGCTTCAGTGGCGATCATTTTCGCCGTTTCTATTAAATCAAGAATCGCCAGAGAATTCCGCCAATGCCCCGATTTTGAAAAATCCACTCAATCATTTCGATTATCCTTTGTTTCTGAAATAACTTTTCACGTTACCAGAGTTGCTAGAAGAAAAGGGCGGTCTGATCCCCTCGGGATTAGACCGCCTTTTGCATTGCATTAGCTGATTGTCTCAGTGAAGAAAGATTATTCTGGATTACTTGAAGAAAACATTCCGCTTGAATCATTATTTCTTTTTTGGACTTGATTTTCTGATCGACCAATTCAAAATCAAAGGCTTGTAGAAGTTTTTTTTGATCTTCTTCACTAATTCCCGGAAGTGGATCCCCGGATAGAGCATTCATGAAGGAATACTTTTCCTGGAGAGTTCCTTTCTTGGATTCGCGGATGAACTCATAAAAACAACTCAAGTTCTCCTGTTGTGGATAATAATGAAAGGTAAAACGAAGGGCGCTCTTCTCTTTGTTTTGCGGAAGAGTCAGCTCCAAGATTTCCGCCACTTTTGTTTTTCGATGCCTTATCTTAATCGGAGTTTCTTTTTTAAGCCAAACAAGTCCTTTTTTGACTGCCTTCAAGGCCTCATTCATTCGCGTTCTCCAATTGGGCGGACTTGACCATCAATCGGACCATTTTATTCGCAAAATCCACCGGGTCCTTCAAAGGCAAACCTTCGATCAATAACGCTTGATTATAGAGAATCCACGCATAATCCGCAAGATTATCGGATTGCTCGGTATGAATTTTGTGAATGGCTTTGAATAAATCGTGTTTTGGATTGATTTCTAAAATCTTTTCCGCTTTGACTTCTTTTTCCCCCGGAAGTTGGCGAATCACCTTTTCCATTTCGAAGGACAATCCTTCGCCACTGACTAAGCAGACCGGTGAATCCGTCAGTCTTGTGGAAAGTTTCACGTCTTTGACTTCCGAAGCCAAAATCTCTTTCAATGCTTCAAGCAATGTTTTATTTTGGGTTTCCAGTTCTTCAACCGTCTTCTTCTCGTTCTCGTCGATAATGTTCAGATCACCTTGATTGATCGATTTAAAGGTGTGTTTCTCATATTCTTGCAACATCTGGATCATGAATTCATCGACATCGTCCGTTAAGACCAATACATCATATCCTTTTTGCTTGATCAAATCCATTTGTGGAGTCACCTTGATGGCATCTTTGGATGCCGCAGATCCGTAATAAATGGCTTCTTGATCTTTCGGCATGGCATCCACATATTCTTTCAAGGTGATCAAGTCATCTTTGTTGGTTGTCTCGAATAACAAGAGGTCTTTGAGCAAGTCTTTTTTCTCTCCGAAGTTATCATAAACCCCATATTTGAGGTTTACTCCAAATTCCTTCCAGAATTTAATATATTTCTCGCGATCGTTTTTCAGGGTTTTTTCCAGTTCATTCAATATCTTCTTTTCCAAATTTTGACTGATTTTTGTGAGTTGGCGATTGTGTTGAAGAATCTCCCGCGAGATGTTTAACGACAAATCAGGCGATACGACGAGACCACGAATAAAGCGAAGATAATCAGGAACCAACTCTTTGCATTTGTCCATGACAAAGACGCCCTTGGCATAGAGTTGGAGCCCTTTTTCAAATTTTTCCGAATATAAGTTATACGGAGCTTTTCCCGGTATAAACACGAGTGATTTATAGGTAAGCGCGCCTTCCACATCGGTCCAGATGTGAAAAAGAAAATCAGAATAATCAAAATACTGCGATTTATAGAAATCTTGCAACTCTTGATCGGTCACTTCGCTTTTATTTTTGTTCCAGATAGGCAACATCGAGTTCAACGTTTCGTTCTTCAGAACGGTTTCCGTTTTTCCCTCAATATCCTTACCCTCGTCGTCTTTTTTCGGTTGATGTGTCTCTACTTCCATGGTGATCGGATAACGGACGTAATCCGAATATTTTTTGACCAAAGAACGGATTTTATAGGTCTCGAGGAAATCATCATATTGGTCCCCATCCTCATTCTTTCTGAATGTCAAGGTGATCTCGGTTCCTCGATCTTTTTTATCGACCTCTTCAATCGTATAGTCTGATTCACCATCGCTCACCCATTTATACGCCTGTTCAGAAAAGGGTGATTTCGTGATTACTTGCACTTTTTTAGACACCATGAACGCCGAATAAAAGCCCACTCCAAATTGGCCAATGAGATCAATGTCTTTCATTTCTTTTCCTTTGACGTTCTTGAGAAATTCCAAGGTGCCACTTTTGGCAATCGTTCCGAGATTATCGAGTAGTTCTTGACGTGTCATGCCGATACCATTATCGGTAATCGTCAATTGCCGTCTTTTTTTGTCTACTTCCAAATGAATTTCGTAATCATTGGTTTTTTCCAACGATTCATCGGAAAGGCTCAACAAGTGATAGCGGTCGATGGCGTCAGAAGCGTTGGAAATCAATTCGCGAAGGAATATTTCCTTATTGGTATAGATCGAGTTGATCATGAGTTCCAGTAACCGTTTCGATTCGGTTTTAAATTCCATTGTTTCTTTCATGTTCTACCTCCAAATGTCGTTTCTGTCCCTATTATACCATAACATTTAGCACTGTCAAGACATGAGTGCTAATAGGTTGTAAGAACTAGTGAAGATTTTTTTGAAACAACTTCCGCTGCCATAATATTGATCCGACAATCAGACAGAAGGCCATCGAT
>JAAYZB010000048.1 GCA_012515085.1 Acholeplasmataceae bacterium | reverse complement strand
GGCCGATGATTAAAGTCATAATGCGCTTTTGGTGGCAAAATGAGCATGACCAAGATGGCGATCACCAAGAGCCCCGCACAGGAAAAATACAGCACGTTGAACCCGAGTGTCTTGATCAAAGCTCCAAACAGCCAGTTGCCTCCCGCCGCAAATAAAGAGAATGCCAAGGTCAGGATCAAAATAGCGGCCGTGATATTCTCGATCCCTACGATTTTGATCAAAAAACGTAGATGGGCATAGATGACGATTCCCCACGACAACCCCCGAAAAAGGGTGATGATCGAAACAACCGAAAGTGGCAGATCCAAGCCATATAGCACAAACCGGATAATCACAAAAGAAATCGAAAACAATAACAGATTTTTCTCTTTCAATCCTTGTCCTTTATAAAGCATCACCCGCATGGCTATGACTTCCACCAGGACAAAACCCGAGTATAAAAGCCCATAAGCGATCGGAGCCATCCCTTTCATCGTCGTCACATAAACCGAGAAAAAAGAATCGCCGATATTAATGGCTCCGATTGCCAGAGTATAAAACAAAAGATATCGAAAAAAGTCCTTGTTCTTCATCAACGCTCGAAAATCGCGTTTGGGTGTTTTCGTCAGATTAGTCTCGTTTTTAAGGGGTTTGATCCAAAAAACAATCACGGATGTAAAGATGAAGAAACTCCCAGAAATCAAAAACAAGACTTCATATCCCGAGGCTGTGATCAAAAATCCGGCAATGGCTGACGCAATGACGTAGGCCACCGATCCCCAAAGCCGAATCGATGTGTATTCCACGTTGTTTTCCGACGCAAAGGTAGCGGTAAAACCATCCTGGATCTGAAAAGATGGGGAACAGAAAAACGCAATCAAGACAGCAATCAGGGCATACAATTCAAACCCACTGACTCGGCTGATCACAATGATCAGAGCGCCTTCCACCACGGTAATGATCTTCAGGACAATCCGACTGATCCGGATGTCCTTGACAAGAAAATTCCATAGTGGATTCACGAGCATTGCCGTAATCATTCTCAGTGCCAGAATCACGCCCAGATTTTCATCCGCGATCCCCTTTGATACAAAATAAATCATCATGAAGGGGTAAAAAAAAGCATCGCCGAAGAAGCGAACAAAATAATAAATATGGAACTTCCACTTTTCTGAAACCATCGGTTTTTGCTCTTCCTTTCTGATGGTGTCATTATAGCGCGAAGGTTTTCAAGATTCAACGCCTCTTCATTCATTTTTTTGAGTATTCTAAAAATGAATGCCCTTGCAAGCAAAGCCGACAGAAAATAATGGATTACACACGCCAATTAATCACTAATTTTCAGAAAATATCGGAAATGGAAAATTGATATTTATAAGAAAAATATATTTTCATATTTTATTATTGGCTTTAAACAAAGTGAAGTCGCACGATCTTGCAGTTTTACATCATCATCAAAAAAATCACCTGTATTTTTTCTTTTGAAAGGTGCTTGACAAAAGCAAAATCGTTCCCTATTATCATAATTACCCGAACAGAAAAAGAGCATTGGAGGCTTTGATATGTTGAAACAAATCATCAAACGCGATCAGACGGTCGTTCCCTTTCGAAAAGAGAAAATCGTTCTCGCCATTTTCAAAGCCGCAAGCTCCGTTGGTGGCTCCGATTTTGCCAAAAGCGAAGAGCTGACCGACGAAGTCATCAAGATTGCCGAAGCGACATATCAAAGCGGTATCGCCGATGTCGAAGGCATCCAGGATATCGTGGAAAAAGTATTGATCGAAAACGGGCATGCCAAGACGGCGAAAGCCTTCATTTTATATCGCGAAAAACGACGTGCCTCTCGCGAAGCCAACGCTCTGATCGGTGCGACAATCGATATGTTCACCGAGTACTTGAACGACCGCGATTGGCAAATCAACGAAAATGCCAATACGCAAAAATCGATCAACGGTCTCAACAACTACGTCCGTGAAGAATTCACCAAAAACTATTGGCTTCATGAAGTCTATCCCGCCAATATCCGTGAAGCCCATTTAAACGGTGACATCCACATCCATGATCTTGGCTTTTTTGGCCCCTACTGCGCGGGATGGGACCTTCGTCAGATCATCACCGGCGGCTTTGGCGGCGTCTCCAACAAAGTCGAATCCAGTCCCGCCAAACATCTCCGTTCCTTGCTCGGCCAAATCGTGAATTCAACCTTCACGACGCAAGGCGAAACCGCCGGTGCCCAAGCCTGGAGTTCTTTTGATACCTATTTAGCTCCCTTTATCCGTTATGACAACTTGGAATACAAGCAAGTCAAACAAGCATTACAGGAGTTCATCTTCAATTTGAATGTGCCCACCCGAGTGGGTTTCCAATGCCCGTTTTCCAATCTTACGTTTGATATCGTCGCGCCTCGGACCATGCGCGATCAAAACGTGATTATTGCCGGCAAGTTGATGCCGGAAACATACGGGGATTTCCAAGCGGAAATGGATATGATCAATTTGGCTTTTTGCGACGTGATGATGGAAGGCGACGCCAAAGGTCGGGTCTTCACCTTTCCTATCCCCACCATCAATGTCACAAAGGATTTTGCTTGGGATAGCCCCGTTGTGGAAAAATTCATGGAAATCACCGCCAAATATGGAATTCCCTACTTTTCCAATTATATCAATTCCGACTTATCCCCAGAAGATGCTCTGTCGATGTGCTGCCGGTTACGACTCGATACGACCGAACTTAGGAAAAGAGGCGGTGGCCTCTTTGGGTCCAATCCTTTGACCGGCTCGATTGGTGTCGTCACGATCAATCTCCCCCGATTAGCGTATCTGTCCAAATCTGAAACCGAATTCTTCACGCGGCTCTGGGAAACGATCCATTTGGCAAAAAAGAGTCTGGAAATCAAACGAAAAATCATCGAAGAACAATCCGACAAGGGGCTTTATCCCTATAGCGCCCATTATTTGAAAGACATCAAACTGAAAACCGGGCAGTATTGGTTCAATCATTTCAACACCATCGGTTTGATCGGCATGAACGAAGCCATTCAAAACCTGTTGGGAAAAGCAATCGACTTGACCAGTGATATCGGTCAAAAATTCGCAATCAAAACATTGCACTATATGCGCGATGTGATCAAAGACATCCAAGAGGAAACCGGACACTACTACAACTTGGAAGCCACGCCTGCCGAGGGCACCAGTTACCGCTTGGCAAAACGTGACAAAGAGCGCTTCCCCGATATCATCACCGCTGGAAAAGAGACTCCCTATTACACCAATTCCAGTCAACTGCCGGTCGGGTTTACGGACGATATTTTTGAAACCTTGGACCTTCAAGACGAACTCCAATCACTTTATACTGGTGGCACGGTGTTGCACCTATATCTCGGTGAGCGGATCAAAGATACGACCACGACCAAAAATTTGATCAAAAAAGTATTTGAACGCTACAAACTGCCTTATATTTCTTTGACGCCGACTTTTTCTGTCTGCAATGAGCACGGCTATATTTCCGGAGAACATTTCACCTGTCCCACTTGTGGCAAACCGGCGGAAGTTTACACTCGCGTCGTTGGGTATCTTCGTCCGGTTCAAAACTTTAACAAAGGCAAAAAAGCCGAGTATGCGGATCGAGTCAAATATGTGATCAAAGAGCCCATATCACCTGAGGCGGACGCAACTGCGGACACCTATTCTCTCTTGGTTGAAGGAAAACATCTATGATTTTTGCCGGTATTGTCAAAACCTCTCTCATTGACTATCCCGGACAAATAGCCACAGTTCTATTCACCCCGGGATGTAATTTCAATTGCTTTTACTGTCATAACCGGAGTTTGACGGAAGATTTTCCTCAGATCATCTCCACCGAAGAGATTGAGAGTTATCTTCGGAAAAGAATCGGTCTGATTGATGGCGTCGTCATTACCGGCGGTGAACCCACGCTGCATCAAGATTTGCCCGATTACTTCCGTTTTTTGAAACAACTCGGTTATTTAACCAAATTGGATACCAACGGATCCAGTCCCGAGATGTTAAAAACCTTGATCGATCAATGTCTGCTAGACTATGTCGCCATCGATTACAAAGCCCCCAAAGCG
Source organism: Acholeplasmataceae bacterium (assembly GCA_012515085.1). GTDB lineage: Bacteria > Bacillota_I > Bacilli_A > Izemoplasmatales > Hujiaoplasmataceae > JAAYZB01. The sequence continues at coordinate 2,317 of JAAYZB010000048.1, read as the reverse complement.
ATCTATCAGCGTTACTGTCGCGGTGAAGCGGACCCCGACAAAGTACTGACATCGATCAATCTGTTGCTGGAAAGTCAGTTGGCGTTTGAAGTGCGAACGACCGTGTTCCCTCAATTGACTCAAGAAGATCTGATCGCGATGGCGGAAGAAATACCCATCGTTCCCCGCTATATCCTAAATCCCTATCAAAAACCGTTATATTATCTTCCGGAAGATCAAGAATGGATCGACTCGCCACCTTATACAGAAACCGAGATCCGCGCTTTTCAGGAAACCTTGAAACTCTATCAACCCAATGTCGTCCTTTCTTTTTGATTCTTCTCTTCCGATCACCCTCTCCGGAAACAGAAAAATAAAAACCGTGAAGTTTGACCTTCGACGGTTTTTTTATTTCACTGGTGGAGAGGAGTGGTTTCGAACCACTGAACCCAATGGGAGCAGATTTACAGTCTGCCGCGTTTAGCCTCTTCGCTACCTCTCCATCTGCCATTAAAAATCGGCTATTACATTATAGCAAATCGATTTTTAAAAAGCAAGCCGAAAAATGCCTTAAATATCTCGCTTTCGATTTTTGATTTTCTTCACTCATGTTATAATGGGTTTATCAATCCCTTGAAGGAAGTGAATGCCATGGTCATTGCCCTGATTGCTCACGATAAAATGAAACCGGATATGATCGCTTTTGCCAACAAATATCGGGAAGTGCTTCGCCTCCACACCCTGGTTGCGACCGGCACCACCGGACACAAAGTCATGGAAGCCACCGGCCTCGATATCCACTGCCTTCGCTCCGGCCCGTTGGGCGGAGATCAGGAAATCGGCGCTCGCGTCGCAAACGGAGAAATCGACTTGATTTTCTTCTTTCGCGACCCCTTGACCGCACAGCCACACGAGCCAGATGTCTCGGCGTTGTTGCGACTCTCCGATGTCTACAAGATTCCCCTAGCGACCAATCCATCGACGGCAGAATTGATTGTTCATGCACTCGAAAAAGAATGATGATGCCACTTCGGCATCATCTTTTTGAATGAATGATCAGCGGAACCAAACTTTCTTCCGCCAAGAGTCCCGCGTGCTGGCCTTTCATGACAAATCCGCGGTCGTGAAGTTTGAAATAACTGTGATCGATGGCAATGGCCAAATAATCTCCTAAAAATTCATCGATTCGAGGGTGGGCAGGCCCTTCGCCAAACAATTCAATCTCTCGGACCACCCGCGAAGGATACAGGATATACCGATCCCGAAAATACTGATTGAACGTCGTTTCAAATTGCTCGTGGCATCCGGGTTTGATGAAAAATGCGGTCGCTCGCGATTCGATCGACGGTTCGTGAAGAAAGAGATCCCAAAGATCGGGATAGTCTCTCAGCGCGATTGGTTCGACCGCCACCTGACCGTGATCGGCTATCACCACTACGACCGACTCTTCCGGCAAAGTCTGAATGAGTGTTTGATATGTCTGATCGAGTTCTTTCATCATCCTTTCGACTTTATCCGATACTGGGCCGGTTTCATGACACAATGTGTCTAGCTTGTCCCAATAACAATAGATGAAGTGTCGCCCGGGTTCTTTGCAGGTTTTTACGATCGTGTCGCACTGACTTGAAAACGTCGTGTGGTTTGCCTCCCGAAAAGCCGGGAAGATTTCTTTTGTTAGGACATCCGGAGATGCTTTCTCAATTTGTTCATAGAGAGTTGTATAAGGAACGATCGTCGCGCCAACGGGGTAAGTGAACGCGTGTGTTTCGTCATAATAATCTTGATTCGTGTAAAACACGACGTTTCGCTTTTCTTCTTTCACGTATTGCATCCACCCCAGCCATCCCGTTCTTATCGGCGGCAGTCCACTGAGAACGCTGGTGGTTGCGGCCACTGTTGTGGGCGGGAAGACGCTCGAAATCGTTCGAATATGGTCACTCATGAAAGCGGGTGTGCTCTTTGAATACCGGTCAAGAATCGCTTCTCCCATGGCGTCGATCAAGATCAAGACAACATTTCGGATGTTGTCAGTCAATACTTGATCGACTTCTTTTAACGTGGGATATGTTGTTTTCGCCCGATAATGATGAAGAATGGAATTTGACACGTTTAAAATAGATTCACGATAATTGGGGAAAAATAATGGTTCCATTACGTGGCCTCCGCTGGTGACTCCACGGCTTTTTCCATTCGGATTTTCGGTAGGAATCGCACTTTGCTATAAAGAAACATTCCGACAAAGACTGCCAGGAGATTGCTGATAAGCATCGCATACCAAACACCGCTCGGGCCTAAATCGGTAAAATTCATGAAGATGAGCACGAGCGGTATCCGAAAG
>JAAYZB010000047.1 GCA_012515085.1 Acholeplasmataceae bacterium | reverse complement strand
CGGTCCAATAAGCCGCTTCTGATCACCGATCCCCCGCCATAATGGATCAAGACATTCGTTGCTCGATACTGTTTTAAGAGCACCCCTACTTTGTACTCTGAATCTTTCCCAAAAATAAAATCGGTGGGGCTATGAAAACGAAAGTTTTTCATCAGATCACTCCTCATCAGCCTTTATTATATCATAGTCTTCCACGGATTCGAATTCGATTTGCCTGATGCTGGTTCATCGTGATATAATGAAATCAAACATATGGTTGGAGGCTTTCTATGCGTGATATCACTTGGATCAAAACAAATCTATTTGCCCACCGCGGGTTTCATTCTCTCGATAAGACGATTCCCGAAAACTCTCTCACCGCATTTTCCTTAGCGATTGACAAAGGCTATGGTATCGAACTCGATATCAATTTGTTAAAAGATGGCACAGTCGTTGTTTTCCATGATAAGGATCTCAAACGCATGTGTCATGACGATCGACGACTTCAAGACATGACGTGGAAAGAAATCCAAGCGTGTCGATTACTTGACACCAACGAATCAATCCCCACACTCAAGGCTGTACTGGATCTTGTCCAAGGAAGGGTCCCGCTCTTGATTGAACTCAAACATCACGGAGATTCTGTCTCGCTTTGCGAAAAATTTATCGAAATCATTCAAGATTATCACGGCACCTATGCCATTCATTCCTTCCATCCCGCTATTTTAAAATGGTTTCGAAAGAATCATCCTCAAATCATCCGAGGACAAATATCGGAATTTTTTCTCGAAGAGAAAGATATGAAGAAAATCACGATCTATCTTTTAAAAACCTTGTTTTTCAATTGCTTTACCAAACCGGATTTCATTAATTATGGACTTCGCGACATGCCGAATCGCTATCTCGATCGAGCAAAGAAAAAGGGGCTGATCGTGATTGGCTACGCAGCCAAATCACAAGCGGAAATGGACAGAGTGACCGCTTTGTATGACAATGCCGTTTTCGAATATTTTGAACCAAAAAAGCAAACCCGCTGAGGTTTGCTTTTTATTCGTTCAAATCTATTAATCCATATCGACGTCGAAGTTTTCCAGCTTTGACGCTTTTTTGGGAATCGCCGCATCCCCGTGACGAACCAGAAACATCGTAATAAACGAGATCGCCACAAAAATAGCCGCGTAGGGGAATAACGCTTTTCGACCCAATTCGTCCATGAAGATACCAGATAAGATCGGTGTGATGATCTGAGCCGCCATAGAGAACGTATAATAATATCCGGTGTATTTCCCGACATTAGACGACTTGGAGAGTTCCACGACCATCGGATACGAATTGACATTGATCGTTGCCCAACCAATACCCGTTAAACCAAAGATTGCATACATGAGCCACGCCACTTTCGGTGTCAAGAAAACAGCAACACCAAAGCAGAAAGCCAGAATGGTAATTCCAATTAAAATTGTTTTCCTTCGGCCAATTTTGGTCGCTATGATTCCAATCGGGATAAAAGCGGCGAGCGCCGTACCATTGGCAACAAGCAAAGGAAAACTATAGCCCATTTGGAGAATCTTTGGAGCATAATCAGCAAACTTGCTCGTGACAGCGTTATAGCCGATAAACCAGAAGAAAACCGAGAACAAGATCAAGAACAAAGACCGTTTGATATCCTTGGGCATGGGTTTGGCCGTTTTAGATTCCGTAGGCTCTTCTGCTTCCACCAAGCCATATTTTACGTCTTCTTCGGCTTTTTCTATCACCAATTTAGGTTCTTTGACTTTCCATAAGAAAATTCCTAAGAATACCAACATCAAGAGCCCGATCACAATGAAAGCCGGCGTGTAGTTGACGTAAGAGATTTTGTCTAGGCCGGTCGCCATCAAGAACAAGAGTGTGACCACGCCTCCCAAACTCCCCATTAAGTTGATGATGGCGTTGGCCTTACTGCGAAGCGGTTTGATCGTCACATCCGGCATCAACGCAACCGCTG
>JAAYZB010000046.1 GCA_012515085.1 Acholeplasmataceae bacterium | reverse complement strand
ATCCTGAGCCAGGATCAAACTCTCCATGATCTTTATTTTTAGTATTTTCTACTAGCTCATTCTTTTTGTGTTTGTTGTTCGTTTCTGTAATCTGTTCAGTTTTCAAAGACCCAGTTTATCAGCACGTCACTTTCTCACGTGCCTTTTCATTGTATCATAAGAGTATGGTGGTGTCAACGATTTTCAACCGGAAAAAACGCACTTTTTCTCGAAAAAAGAAGAGGTTATTGAGCCAACTCTTCACAAAGCTGATATCCTTCTTTTCGAAACCGACCAATCGACCAGTGATCCGTGAAAAGAAATGATCAATATCCCTGGTAAGGTATGCTTGATGAATAATTTTAGTAGGATATTGATACGCTTTTTTTCGCTTATACTTCGCAGTAGTTCGACTGAGTGGCTGCTCTCCTTTGTATGATAGCCTCCTATGTCTTATCTAAATAATGTTGATTGATAAAAAAATCGTATTTTGTACAATATTTGTTTATGAACTTGCTTTGTATCATCACAATTGAACAATGTCGATAAAAGCTGATTTTAAAATGACGACTGCGGTGAAAAAAAACGGCACTTTCCTATAAAATGGGGAAAGTGCCGCGAAATGATGATGAAAAGTGATGAAACATGATTCGGGTTGCTGATGTTATTCTTCAAAATCCGCGTATGGATCTTCTTCCTCTTCCGGTGCTTCATATTCAAGGGATTTATGTCTCAATATGCCGGTTCCGGCAGGAATCAATCCCCCGATGATGACGTTTTCTTTCAAGCCCAACAACGGGTCACTTTTGCCTCTGATTGCCGCATCCGTCAAGACTCGGGTTGTTTCTTGGAATGAGCAAGCCGACAGGAATGATTCCGATCGAAGACTTGCTTTGGTGATCCCAAGAAGGACCGGTTTGGCGATTGCCGGCCGTTTGCCCTCGGCAAAAGCCACTTTGTTCGCTTCGATGAATTCGTTCACGGATATTTGGCTGCCCGGCAACAACTCTGTATCACCCTCCAAAATGACCGTCATTTTCCGGGTCATTTGGCGAACGATGATTTCAATATGTTTGTCGGAGATTTCCACCGCCTGTGAACGGTACACTTTTTGAACTTCTTTTAGGATGTATTGTTGAACCGTCAGCATGTCCGCCACGCGAAGCAGTTCCTTTGGATCGATTGCGCCTTCGGTCAGTTGCATGCCCGCGGTGACTTTGTCCCCGACAGATACCAGCGGCTGAACGTTGGAATTGGTCTCATATTTCTTGGTTTCGATCTCATTCTTGATGATAATGATCGATCGTTCTTCGACCGGCGTGATCTCGTCGACTTCGCCATTGATTTCAGAAATAATGGCTTTTAGTTTCGACTTGCGGGCTTCAAACAACTCCTGAACCCGCGGTAAGCCTTGGGTGATGTCTTCTCCGGCAACACCGCCGGTATGGAACGTCCGCATCGTCAGCTGCGTGCCTGGCTCGCCGATGGATTGCGCGGCGATCGTGCCAACGGATTCTCCAACTTCGGCTTTTTCGCCAGTAGCGAGATTTTGGCCATAACATTTACGACAGATACCAACCTTGGCCGTGCAAGTGAGTGCCGTGCGAATCGCCACGGATAGGTCCTTGACGTCATTTGGATCTTTTGGATTCACCGCTGATTCAACGATTGCCTTGGCGATTTCTTCGGATATATAATGGTTTTTATGCACTAGGATCTCGCCGGTATAAGGATGGATGAAATCAATCGACGCATAGCGTCCGTTGATTCGGTCAAAGAGCGACTCGATTACTTTACCATCCCTGTCAAGCACCGCTTTGACGCGGACACCCTTGTCGGTATGACAGTCTTCTTCGGTAATGACGACATCTTGGCTCACATCGACGAGACGGCGGGTCAGATAGCCGGATTCCGCGGTTTTCAGTGCGGTATCCGTCGATCCTTTTCGCGCACCATGCGTGGAAATAAAGAACTCGGACATCGTCAATCCTTCACGGAAGGACGCTTTGATCGGCAATTCGATGGTTTGCCCGGATGGGTTGGCCATCAAGCCACGCATCCCCGCTAGCTGGGTAAAGTTCGAGGGATTGCCTCGGGCACCCGAATCCGACATCATAAAGATGTGATTGCTGTTGTCGAGTTCCTCGATCAAGCCCTTTTGAATCTCGTCTTTGGCAACTGCCCATTCCTGAATGACAAGTTTGGCCCTCTCCGAGTCCGTCAGTAGACCCATATTATATAGACCGGTGATTTCATCGACATTGTGATCATGCCGTTCCAATACTTCTTGTTTCTTGGAATAGACCATCACGTCGCTTGCGGCGACGGTGATCCCGGCGATCGTCGAATACTTAAAGCCGATATTTTTCATTTTGTCCAACATCTTCGAGGTTTCGTTAATCTTGTACTTGGCGAAGATTTGGGCAATGATCATGCTGAGGAATTTCTTTTTGAAGGGGGCGACCGGTGTCATTTTCCGAATTTTTTCCCGGATGTTTTCACCCGGTTCGATAAAGTACTTTGCGGGGGTCGCCACTTCCAAGTTGGTTTGCGTTGGTTCGTTGATATAAGGAAAAGTGTCGGGCAATATCGTATTGAAAATCAATTTCCCCGGCGTTGTCATCAAATAATGATCCTTGAGTGTTTCTGCCAACGGGTGATGCAATGCCGATGACTGGATCGCAATCCGCGAATGCAACGTCACATAATGGTTTTCATAGGCCATGATCACTTCATTGACATCTTTGAAAACATTGCCTTCGCCAACTTCGCCGGCTTTCTCTACCGTCAAGTAATAGTTGCCTAAAACCATATCTTGACCTGGGGTCACGACCGGTTTGCCATCTTTTGGATTCAAAATGTTGTTGGATGCGAGCATCAACACCCGGGCTTCTGCTTGGGCTTCTTCGGAAAGCGGCACGTGCACTGCCATCTGATCGCCATCAAAGTCCGCATTAAAAGCCGTGGTGACGAGCGGATGTAAGCGAATGGCTTTTCCTTCGACAAGCTTGGGCTCGAAAGCTTGAATGCCGAGCCGGTGCAAGGTCGGTGCTCGGTTTAAAAGCACCGGATGTTCCCGGATCACATCTTCCAAGACTGCCCAAATCCGTCCGTCCAACGTTTCAATCAACCGTTTGGCACTCCGAATATTCGAGGTGATCCCGCGGCTAATCAGTTCCCGAATGACAAAGGGCTTAAACAGAATAATTGCCATTTCTTTTGGAAGACCGCATTGATACATTTCCAGGTCGGGTCCGACCACGATGACCGAACGTCCAGAATAGTCGACCCGTTTTCCGAGGAGGTTCTGGCGGAAACGCCCTTGTTTCCCTCGTAACATGTCGGAAAGGGACTTTAATGCCCGATTCCGTTCCACGACCACTTTGCGACCGCGTTTGGAGTTGTCGATCAACGCATCGACGGCTTCTTGCAACATCCGCTTTTCATTCTTGGTAATGAGATGCGGCGCACCTTGTTCGAATTGGCGTTTCAACCGGTTGTTTCGGTTCAGGATTCGTCGGTACAGATCATTCAAGTCGGTGGTCGCAAATCGACCGCCGTCCAATTGCACCATTGGACGCAAATCCGGTGGAATGACCGGCAAAACTTCCAAAATCATCCATTCTGGCTTGTTGTCGCTGTTTTTGAACGCTTCGACCACGTTCAGCCGTTTGATGATTTTATCTCGACGCTGTTTCGACGCCGTTTTGAGTTCGATACGTAAATTCAACGCTTCCTTTTCCAAATCTAGCCGTTTTAACAAATGTTTCACAGCTTCGGCGCCGGTCAGGGCGCGGAAACGGCTGCCGTATTCGAAATAAAACCGAGTATAATCCGCTTCGGATAGGATTTGTTTGAATTGCAGATCGGTATCGCCGGCATCGACAACGATATAGGACGCCAGATAAACGACTTCTTCCAGATCCTTGCTCTTGATATCGAGTAAGATTGCCAATCGCGAGGGCGTATTGCGAAGATACCAGGCGTGGACGACCGGAGCCGCCAGCTCGATATGTCCCATCCGCTCACGACGGACTTTGCTTTCCGTGTATTCGACACCGCACACCGGGCATTTTTTGCCCGGATGAGCGCTCCGCTTGGATTTGTTCGAGCAGGCGCATTGATAATCTTTGGTCGGGCCAAAGATGACTTCACAGAACAGTCCATCTTTTTCCGGCTTCAATGTGCGGTAATTAATCGTTTCGTGTTTCTTAACTTCGCCATATGACCAACTGCGGATTTCTTCGGGGGAGGCCAGGCGAATCTTGAAATGTGAAAATTTTTGGCTCATTGATTAGCTCCCGCCTTTCTTAGGATTGAAATCCATATTTGGTGATATAGTCTTCGATTTCGTCATCGACCAAGCTCTTGTTCACTTCGTTCGTGCTGGAATCCCGGTTGATCAGTTCCACATAGATCCCAAGGCTTCTCAGTTCCCGCGTGAGTACTCGGAAGGATTCCGGCAAACTCGGATCGGGAATTGGTTGGCCGTCCACGATCGCCCGGAAGACTTTGTTCCGACCGATGATGTCATCTGATTTTACTGTTAACATTTCTTGCAAGGTATAAGCGGCACCATAAGCTTCCAAGGCCCATACTTCCATTTCACCGAAACGCTGTCCACCGTTTTGGGCTTTTCCACCCATCGGTTGTTGCGTCACGAGCGTGTATGGCCCGACGCTCCGGGCATGTAGTTTGTCATCGACCATGTGGTCAAGTTTGATCATGTACATGATGCCAACGGCAACCCGGTTGTCAAACTTTTCGCCGGTGCGTCCGTCGTATAACGTATATTTCCCATCATCCGGCATGCCGGACTCTTTCATGATCTCGTCCAAATCCCCTTTTTCAACTCCATCAAATACGGGGGTGGCGATATGGATCCCAAGTTTTCTCGCGGCCATACCAAGATGGATTTCCAAGACTTGGCCGATGTTCATCCGAGAAGGCACACCAAGCGGATTCAACATGATGTCAACTGGCGTTCCATCCTCGAGATATGGCATGTCTTCGGATGGCAAAATCTTGGAAATGACGCCTTTGTTTCCATGGCGTCCCGCCATTTTGTCGCCCTCAGAAATCTTCCGTTTTTGCACGATATAAACGCGAACCACCGTGTTGACTCCCGGGGACAATTCGTCCTGATCGCGGGTGAACACCTTGACACTATGGACGATGCCGCCGCCGCCATGGGGAACGCGTAACGAGGTATCCCGGACTTCGCGGGATTTTTCGCCGAAGATCGCCAGTAACAATCGATCTTCCGGTGTGGGATCGGTGACGCCTTTCGGGGTGACTTTTCCCACCAAGATATCGCCTTCGCGGACCTCGGCACCAGGGATAATGATCCCTTGGGCATCGAGAAACTTACGGCCGTCTTCACCGACATTGGGAATTTCTCGGGTGATCTCTTCTTTCCCAAGTTTCGTATCTCGGGCTTCGACTTCGTATTTTTCAATGTGGATCGAGGTATAGATATCGTCGCGGACCAACCGTTCGTTCATGATAACGGCGTCCTCATAGTTATAACCATTCCAAGTCATAAAGGCGACAAGCACATTACGTCCAAGTGCTAGTTCTCCGTCATCCATGGAAGGGCCATCGGAAATGATGTCGGTTGGTTTGACAACTTCCCCGATTTTGACGATTGGTACTTGGTTGATACAAGTTCCCTGATTGCTCCGCATGTATTTTTGCAAAGTGTAGGTATCCAAAACGCCGTCTTCCCGGCGAATCTTGATTTGGAGTCCGTCGACGGATTCGACGATGCCACCGTGATGAGCGACGATCGCAGCGCCCGAGTCATGAGCGGTCTTGAATTCGATTCCGGTGCCGACATAAGGTGCTTCAGGCTTCAAAAGCGGAATGGCCTGACGTTGCATGTTGGCGCCCATCAAGGCCCGGTTGGCGTCATCGTGCTCCAAGAATGGAATACAAGCGGTCGAGACCGACACGATTTGTTTCGCCGACACATCCATGTAATCGCAACGGGAGCGGTCGAATATTTTGGTTTCACCCAGATAACGGGCGATGACTCTTTCTTCTTCAATGGTCATATCGTCGTTCAACTTGACATTGGCTTGCGCAATGACAAATTTCTGCTCTTGATCCGCAGACAAGTATTCGATTTCCGAGGATACCTTCCCTGTTGCTTTATCGATTTTTAAGTACGGTGTTTCCATGAATCCGTATTTATTGACTTTGACATAACAGGCGAGGGAGTTGATCAGTCCAATGTTCTGACCTTCAGGTGTTTCAATCGGGCAGATTCGGCCATAGTGGGATTGATGCACGTCCCGAACTTCAAATCCGGCGCGATCCCGTGTGAGTCCGCCCGGTCCCAACGCCGAGATCCGACGCTTGTGGGTCAGTTCATCGAGCGGATTTGTCTGTTGCATGAATTGTGACAACTGGCTGCTGCCAAAGAATTCTTTAAGCGAGGATGTGAGTGGACGGATGTTGATCAAGTTTTGCGGTGTCAACTCTTTGGACTCTTTGGTCGACATCCGATCTTTGACGTTTTTCTCCATTTTGGCAAGGCCGATCCGGAACTGGTTTTTGAGCAGTTCACCAATCAGGCGAAGCCGCCGGTTACCTAAATGGTCGATGTCATCCAATGAACCGATCCGATCAAACAAATTAAGAAAGTAGGAGATGCTTGCAATAATATCGGAAGTGGTGATGTGCAATTTATTTTCAAACGAATTGTTGCCAATGATCCGGACATTGCGGGCGGTATTGTTTTCGCCAATCAAGAGATCGATGGATTCGATCACCGTATCCCGAACAACGTTTTCGATGAAATCTTCATTATAGTTTTCCGGCGCGATTTCCATCCGGGCTTCGCGCTCGAGATGAAGCTTCAATTCTTCTTCGAGAGAGTCATCGAAGCGCACCCGTTTTTGGATCAATTTGCGATTCTTCTTTAGTAGATTCAACGCCTCGCGGTCACAAAGCTGATTTTTGGTAAAGACTATTTCACCGGTCTCGTTGTCGATGAGGTCGCGCACAAAGCGCACTTCGACTCCTCGGTCCAATAACAAACCGATCCGGGATGCCAAATCTAATTTTTGATTGATTTTGAAACGGCCAACTTCCGCAAGGTCATAGCGTTTCTCGTCAAACAGCCGCGACACGAAGAAAGACCGCGCACCTTCAATGGTCGCAGTTTCTCCTTGACGTATTTTGGCGTAGACTTCTTTCATTGCGTCTTCCGCACTATTGATTTCGTCTTTTTCCGCTGTGTTTTTTAATAAAGCATGTTCTCCGAACAAATCCAAAATCTGTTCGGTCGAAGATAAACCCAAGGCGCGGATCAACACGGAAAGGGGGATTTTCTTGGATCGGTCGATCTTAGCAAAAAGAATGTCTTTCGATCCGATTTCGTATTCCAACCAAGCGCCTCTTGTCGGAATCACTTGGCCCAAGTATTTGCGTTGTAAGGTTTTCTTGTCAACTTCTTCAGAAAAGAAAACTCCGGAAGAACGCACGATTTGGGACACGATGACACGTTCCGATCCATTGATGATAAAACTGCCGACCGGCGTCATCATTGGGATATCACCCATGAATATTTTCTGCTCCTTGATGCTGTCGGAAGCCAGCACTCCGGTCGTTTTGTCAATAAAATCCTTGTTGCGAAGCTGAACTTTCACTTTGAGCGGGCGGGAAAATGTCATGTCCTTTTCCTTACATTCCTGGACGGAGTATTTCGCCGGTTCAAAATCATAATCACCGAAATAGAGTTCCAAGTTTTCCGTGAAGTTCGTAATCGGGGACAAGTCATCAAACAGTTCTTTCAAGCCCCGCTCGAGGAACCATTCGAACGAAGATGTCTGGACTTCGATCAAATCGGGAAGCTCGACGTTTGATTTGACCCGAGAGTAATTTCTTCTTTCTCTTCGTTTACCGTACTGTACGGTTTTGTAATCCACAAAATCACCCCAAATTATTCATTTATCATGCCATTTTTTCGCAAATGGAAACTAATATACGGAAAAATGCGCATTCTATCGCATTTAAATATAATATCACTAGTAAGTCAAATAGTCAATTATTTTTCGCATTTGATAACATAATATCCGGATTTTCGTTTGAGAATCGTCACGTTCGAAAAAAACGTTTCACAATGAGCCATTGCTGACAAAGCACCCTGATCCTTGCGAATGACGAAAATCAATGCTTTCCCTGGGGCCAAATGGTCATAAGCCAGGCGAAACCAGGGATAATATTGTTCTTTTCCCGCTCGAATTGGTGGATTGGTGACGATGAGATCAAATCCGTCCGCGATCACGTCCTTGGCGTCCTTATGCAAAATCGTCGGACGCACTCGATTTTCCTTGGCATTTCGCCTTGACAGTTGAACCGCCCGCGGATTGATTTCCGTCATCGTGACCTTGGTCTGCCAAAGTTTTGCGAGCACGATGCCAATCACGCCTACCCCTGAACCAAGATCGAGCACGTTTTCCGCCTTGAAGGTGAGAATGGTTTCAAGTAACAACCGCGTTCCAAAATCAACACCGGAAACGGAAAAAACGCCTTTGTCGGTGAAAAAGACAAACGGCGTTCCGCCGATGATGGCGTTGATGATTCGCGGTTTAGACTCATATTGATCGGCATTGACCGAAAAATACTGGTTCATAACCATCCTCCTCTAAAACGGCAAAAACCTGAGGCATCCTCAGGCTTCTTTGTCGGTGAAGTGCTTATTTCAGTTCGACGGTGGCACCGGCTTCAGTCAGCTTCTGAGCCAGTTCTTTTGCTTCGGTTTCCTTGACTTTTTCTTTGATGGCTTTCGGAGCCTCGTCAACGAGTTTCTTTGCTTCAATCAAGCCTAAGCCGGTGATTTCCCGGACAACTTTGATTACGGCGACTTTGCTTTGGCCAACGCTCGTTAAAACAACATCAAATTCCTTCGGTCCTTGCTCTTCTTCTTCGACAACTTGTTGAGCGGGAGCAGCGGAAACCGCAGACGGATCGATGCCGAATTCGGTTTTCATCGCGTCGATCAATTCTTTGATTTCCAGGATCGTCATTTCTTTCAAGGAATCAATAAATTCCTTTGCGGTAATCTTTGCCATTTGTATTTCCTCCTAATATCCTTATTCTTTGTTGGTGATGAGATCAAGCCCAACAGCCAGATCTCTGAGTGGGGCATACAATTGCGTCGCCAACATGGCGAGCAGGGTGTTTCTGGGTGGTAACGCAGCGATTTGTTTGACTTCGCCTTGATCGTAAAAGTCACCATCAATGATGCCGGACTTCACGACGAGTTTGGAATTCTTGCGAGCAAATTCATACAGTATTCTCGGTGCGGCGACCGATTCCTTGAATGCGAGGATGATGCCGTTTGGTCCGATAAGCTCCGGATCCAAGGCTTCATAGCCGGCATTTTTGGCCGCTCTGCGGGAGATGTTGTTCTTCATCACGAACATTTCGCAACCTTCCTTACGCAGCTGACGGCGTAGGGTTTCGGTTTTTTCCACGGTGAGACCGCGATATTCGGCGATGACGATAGCGCTGGCCTGATTCATTTTCTCCGTCAACTGATTGACGGCGTCTTCTTTGGCCTGAATGACTGTTTCTCTCGACATGGCTGAACCTCCTTGTTGTCTTGTTTTGAAAAAATAAATCCTCTTTTTACGAGAAAAAGAGGAATGAAAGCACATGCTTTGATTGGTCTTTGTCTCGGTAGGATGATTAAGCTTTAAAAGCCCCTACTGTCTTCGAACAAAATGATGTAATTAACGTGTGTTACCACTCGATGTCGATCCCGGGTCCCATCGTCGAGGCGATCGCTGCGTTTTTCAAGTACACGCCTTTAACGGTCGCTGGTTTCGCCTTGAGAATAACGTCGAGAACGGCTCTGATGTTTTCGGCTAATTTTTCTGGAGCGAAGGACACTTTTCCAACAACACTCAGAATGTTTCCGTTTTTATCCACGCGATAGGTGATCTTGCCACCTTTGGATTCACTGACCGCTTTGGTAATGTCTTGTGTGACGGTTCCGGTCTTGGGATTCGGCATCAAGCCCTTCGGTCCGAGTAGCCGGCCTATCTTTCCCAATACGGCCATCATGTCGGGGGTCGCGATCACGACATCGTAATCAAACCACCCGCCTTGAATCTTTTCCACTAATTCTTCTGCGCCGACAAAGTCCGCTCCCGCTTCGGTCGCTTCTTTTGCCTTTTCGCCTCTTGCGAAGACTAGGACCCGTTTTTCTTTACCCGTTCCATGAGGGAGCACCAAGGCACCTCGTAGATTTTGTTCGGCTTTTCTGGAGTCCAGATTCAAGTTCAACGCCAATTCGACGGTCGCATTAAATTTTTCATAAGCAATACTTTTCAGTAAAACGCATGCATCCAACACCGGGTATTTCTTGCCCTTTTCGATTTTGGCAAGGGCTTCTAGGTATTTCTTCCCTTTTTTGGCCATTTTTGATTTTTCCTCCTATATCTGGTTATAACGGAAATGTCCTCCCATATATAGATGTATATGGTTTTACAACAAATTAGTCGACTACGACAATTCCCATGTTTCTCGCTGATCCTTCAATGATCCGCGACGCTGCTTCGATATCATTTGCGTTTAAATCCGACATTTTGATCGCCGCGATTTCTTTTAGCTGTTCGCGAGTGATCGTTCCAACTGTATCTTTTTTGGAATTGCCGGACCCCTTTTGAATCTTGCAAGCTTTCTTTAACAAATCGCTCGCCGGGGGCGTTTTGGTAATGAATGTAAAGCTGCGGTCGTCATAAACGGTCACGACCACCGGAATAATGCTGCCGGCTTGTTCTTTGGTCTTGTCGTTGAATTGGACACAGAACTGCTGGATGTTGATTCCCGCTTGCCCCAAAGCCGGTCCTACGGGCGGAGCCGGAGTCGCTTTCCCACCGGGGATCTGCAACTTGACAACGGTTTTAATATCTTTAGCCACGAAAGACACCTCCTTGATTTCGTGATGTGGTTGATGGACTATATTGTCCTCCCACGCCTGCGTGTGTCTTCAGCACACGCTGGATTATTATACAATAGACCCTTTCAAAATGTCAAGGTTTTTTTCTCGAAACGGCGGTGTTTCTCGCCAGAGAATTACAATTCGTATTTGGCATTGATTTCTGCCGGTGTTTTCCTTAGTAACGAAAAGACTGGCAACATGCCAAAGATCAGATTCATCAGATAAATCCCGGTGATGCCGGCGATGAAAATATGGAAGGGGAAATAGAATTCGTTGGTCGCCAAGGGATTCAACTGTTGAATCTGGATGATCAAAAACGACATGACAAGATAGCCAATAAGCGATGCCACTGTCGTAAATGCCAAGATTTCAGCAATAAAGATTTTATAGACATCGCGCTTCGTAGCGCCAATCGAGCGGTAAACACCGATTTCCTTGACTCGTCCCAACATGCTTGAACGCATCATGATGACCAAATAGATCAACGAACCGACGATGGAAATCAGAATCGTTCGAAGCTTTCCGGCAACTTGCGACTGACGATTGGCGATGTGCTGGTCTCTTTGAACCTGATAAACATTATCCGCTTCATAGCCCATTGCCTCAATTTCGGCAATCGCGGTATCATTGTCAGGTGATGTCAACAACAGCTTCACTTTATCCGACCAATAATAATCCAGTTCCCTCATCGCATAATGGATCGCCAGACTCGCTAATTGATCTTCTGTCACGACGCGATAGTTGAAATCTGCCGATCCATAGATACCCACGACTTCTAAGTCGTCACCGTATGCGACTCCGATCAGATCGCCGATTGAGAGATCTTCCTCTGTTGAGACGATCACTTCTCCTGTGAATTGCGGGTTTCGGCCTTCCTGAAGCGTATAATATCCGGCAGCCATTCCAAGCGGAATCACCCCCGAATAGCTCGCAAAAAACCCGAGGTTGTCATTCGACAGCACCATGATCGGTGATTCCGTTCGTACGATTCCCACAATGGTCACTTCGGATAATGATAATTCTGTTCGACTGTTTGAAATTCCGGCTCCTAACAAATCCTTATAACTGCTGCCACCGAGATTCACAACCGTTTGCGTATTGAGAATGTCATCCGCCAACCAGACATCAATGGCCACTTCTCGATTGTTTTCCGGTAGTCTTCCCTCCACCAGCTCTGGATCGTCTGCTTGTTCGATGGTAACGGGATGGGCATAGACATATTCTGAGTAATAATAACCTTTATCTAAGCCCGCTTGATAGAAATCATTGTAAACGACATTTACATTTCGGGAATTCGGATAATAGCTGATCCCTGTGACCGAAGTACTATCCAAGATATCGATGACGTCTTCATAAGCCATTTCGCGATCGATGGTGAGCGAAATAAAATTCCGTCCCGTGCTTAAAAAATCTTCATCGCGGATGCCCAAGAGATTCGTAATCGTCGCTAAATTGTAGACAATCAAGCAACTGATGATGAAATACGCAACCAAAAACATTTTTGAAACCAGTTTCCGTTTTCGGAACAATTTGGAAAAACCGGTTTTGATCGTATCCCGAAAACGGATAAAGGACGTCCGTTCGCTTTTCGGTTCGATCGGCTTGAATTGTTCTAGATCAAAGGTGTGTTGCGTTGCATCTTGGGTTTCCGGCTTGCGGTAATGTGAATCGATAAGACGAATATCGGTATCCTCAGTCAAATACTTGATTTTGGTTAAGGCGTCGGCTTTGACATAAAGGGTATTGTTGCTATAGATCAGTTTTACCGTGGGTTTGTCGGCATCCTCGTTATCGGTGTAATATTCCACTTCAATCGGGGTATTCCCTGTGATTTTTGACAAATCCTTGAGATAGATATTGCGGTTATCGACGTGTTCCAACGTTCGATTTCCTTCATTCTGATAGTCTTTGACTACTTTGCCATCCATGATTTCAATGACCCGATCGGCATAAAAATCTACCAATCCCTTTTCGTGGCTGACTAATATGACCAAACAGGTTTGGCTGATCTTTTTGATGATGCTCATGATTTCAAAAGTGTTATTCACATCTAGGTTGCCGGTCGGTTCGTCGGCCAAAACGACTTTTGGATTTTTGGCGATTGCCCGGGCAATCGCTACTCGTTGTTGCTGGCCGCCGGACAAGGCTTGTACGTTTCGTCGCCGGTAATGATACATTCCGACGCTCTCAAGCACATAGTTGATCCGCTCCTCAATTTGATCTTTGTCGTAAAGACCGGCCATATTCAAACTGATTTCAACGTTTTCGGATACTGTTTTATCTGTCAAGAGATAATAATTCTGAAAAATATACCCGACATACTTGTTGCGGATGATGTCCCACTGAGCTGGAATGTAACTCGTAATATGGATGTTGTCGAAATCAATTTCGCCTTTGTCGAAGCGGTCGAGCCCGCCGATGACGTTTAGTAGCGTCGTTTTCCCGCATCCGGACGGTCCGGTGATGGCGACGAGTCCGGTTTCCGGGAATTGAAGTGTCGTGTTATCAATCACGTGGATTTCATTTTGACGGCCTTTATTAAAGGTTTTATTGAGGTTTTTTACGTTAATCATTGTCGCCACAACCCCTATTCCGTCTTCAGCGCGGTTTGCACCGTGCTACCGAAGATTCGACCACAATAGCGGGAAGAGATGAGCAGTGACATCAAGACCAAAATTCCATAGAATATCAGATAATCCAACCACTCAAATTGCTTTAAGGCATAAAAGAGATTGTATTGGTCCACTTCCACAAAGAATCGAAACATCAATAACAAAATCACAAAGAGCGCATAACTGAATGACACAATCAAGTAGTTTTCCAAGTGGATTTCTTTCCGAATGATACTCTGATTTGCTCCCACTGTCCGATAAATCGCATAATCTCTGAGTTTTGTGTTGATGATGGCACGGAAAATCAGATAACTGATAAAGGTGGCCCCAAGGATAGTGACGATGAGCGTAGCCACCATTGCAATCGTCTCAAAGAAACGGATGGCCTGATTGATTTGATCGACCGGCTCGATGCCAAAGGGATATGCCGTCTTGTATTTGCTCTCGCCTCCCGATTGAATCGTTGCGATTCGTGATACCAATCGGTCGACGTTGATATCGCTATCCGCGAACACCGTTACTTGATACACTTCGTCATAGAATATTTGATCATATACTTCTGGACTTACTTTCAACACATAGTCTCCCGGTGCTATCGCGATGCCAAGCTCAAGATTGGAAATTATCGTTGTCTTATACACGTCTTGAAATACAAGTTCCCCAGGGTATGTTCCACAAGCCTCCGACTCTTCGCAGAAATAATACTGGAGGTCAGGGTTCAATAAAATAACATCCTCTGCGAGAGTGGGATCGAGAATGATGGGGTATAAAGAACTGTAATATTGTATTGATTCATTCAACCAATCATCATAATAGTATCGATTAGCGGAGTCTAAAGCATCCGAATCCAGGTCATACTTCGCATTCGTCATCAAGTTGGGATAGACTTGATTTGTCAATTCCTGAAAGCGATCATCGCTCACGATCAGGTAGGTGTCATCGGACATATAGATGTCGTTTGCCCGTACCAAGCCACTCACTCGATATGTTTCTGAATCTGCCAGACCTGAGAAATCACTATACTCAATCTGATAATCGCGATCCAAATAAAGCGTTTGCTCCTCCTCGCTGTCAATGTCGGTTGCCGGCATCACAAGCAGCACGTCATTCTCCGCTTCCGGCAACTCTCCGGCAAACAATAGTGATTCGCTATCGATGATGCGATAGGGCAATAATTGGGTCGATTCCAAATAAAGCATTTGATTGTCGAACTCTGCAACCGGCAACACCGATCGGAGATAAAAAGGCAAATCCAAAAGATAATCCTGAGATATGAGTGTTTTAACATGAGAGAGAGCTTCCAGTTCGGCAATGTCTGCCGCTTCAAAGATGCTTCGATCCTGTTTGCGAACCACGATCCTTGACACGCTGTTGTTACTAAAGAATTCCCGACTGGGAAAATAATAGGATCCAGACATGGATATTTTGGTCGCGCCATACACCATGACCACCAAAAATGCGAAAATAAAAAAGACAAGGATCATCAAGATGGATTTTTTAGGAACAGAAAAGAGCGATCGAAGTGCCAGACGAAATTGCTCTTTCAAATTGATTTTCGGAGTTTCTTCCGGCATCACCGGCAAATCGCTTTTTTCTGTTTTGACGACTTCGAGGTCTTCCACGATCTCGCCATCATAGATTCGGATCTTTCGGGTGGCGAATTCTTTCACTTGATCATAATCGTGGGTGACCATGATGACCAGTTTGTCTTTGGATATTTCATACAGTAACTCGATAATTTGCCGGGCGGAAACAGAGTCCAAGTTTCCGGTCGGTTCATCGGCCGCGATGATCGGGCAGTCCTTGGCCAAGGCCCGGGCGATGACGACCCGTTGCTTTTGTCCGCCGGACAAACGCGTGGCCTTATGATGAATGTGTTTTTCCATCCCGACACGTTGGATAATCGCGAGTGCCCGTTTCTTCGCTTCTTTGGCCGGCACGCCCGACAAAATCAAGGGTAATTCGACATTTTGCAATACCGTGAAGGAATCCACTAAATTATAATTTTGAAAGACGAAGGCGATGTATCTCTTGCGATACTCTTCCCATTCGGCGGCGGAATAATAAGACGTTTCCTCGCCGTTTAAATACATCTCGCCTTCTTCATAAGTGTCGATTCCGGAAATGACGTTCAAGAGCGTCGTTTTACCGGATCCGGATTCACCGACGACTGCCACGAATTCATTGAGATGGAGTTCCATCGTCGCTTTGCGAAGACCTAAGGCGACGGTACCGTTCGCGGTATAATACTTGGATACATCAACGAGCTTCAGCATAATGGATGAACCAGCTCCTTTCAAACTTAAGGAAATTATTTGCTTGAATGTATTCATTATAGCACGGGCAAAGTGAAGATTGCCATTCTTTTTATTCAAGTGCGCCACAAAAAAAACCCGAAAGGTAGATTGAACCTTCGGGTTTATATTTTAAAGAATCCGTTAAATGATTTCGATTTCCGCAAAGTCGAGTTCGATTGGTGTTTTCCGACCGAACATCTCCACCAAGACATTGACTTTTCCCTTTTCATCGTCGATGGCATCGATGATGCCGATTTGTCCGGCAAAGGGTCCGCTTGCGACTTTGACGTTTTGTCCGGGTTGGGCATTCAGCTTTTGAACCTGCAACAACCCGCATTTTTTCAGGATCGGATTGATTTCATCAGGCAAAAGAGGAACTGGCTTGGTGCCACCGCCGCTACTACCCAAGAATCCGGTGACTCCGGGGGTGTTTCGTACCACGAACCAGGAATCGTCGGTCACAATCATTTCGATGAAGACGTATCCCGGAAACATTTTCACCATTTTTTCTTTGATCGATCCGTCAGCTTTCTTTTCGGTTCTCATTTCTTCGGGAATCATGACCTGAAAGATCAGATTCTCCATCTGCATGGTTTCGATCCGGCGCAAGAGGTTTTCTTTGACGGAGTTTTCAAAGCCGGAATACGTTTGAACGATATACCAGAGGCGTTTGTTGTTGATCATCATTGGTGAGTGTCCCTAGACTAGAGCGAGAACAGCCAAGAAAACAGCGGTTCCAGCAAAAAGCCATATAATGTGAAGACAACCATGAGCAACACGAGAAAGAGAAAGACGCGAGAGGTATTGATCGCCAATGATTTTGACGTCGGCCAACTGACCTTTTTCATTTCGGCAATGCTCGGACGCAAGAATGGGATTGCCAAATAGATGATTACCAAAAGTCCGATCAGCACTAAAAATACGCCAGTTAAAATGCGTTTTAATGGGGTGTTGAAGAAAAAGTCAATGAAGCCGATTCCGGAACTGCCGAGGACGTTGACCAAGTTGACCGAACCAAATTTGCCGATCAAGATATAAACGCCATACAAGATGAGCACTGGAGACAAAATCGCAAGCAACCAGTTCTCAAACGCATATTCCTTTTTCAAAATCTCCATGACACGGGAATGTTTTTGTTCTTTTTCCGGTGTCGATGAAGCATTCTTTTTCACTTTGATTTTTTTTGTTTTTTCCGGGGCTTCCGGAGTCGTTTTATTCAGATCTGCCATGGGTGCCTCCTACTTGCCTTCTTTATGCAAGGTATGCTTTTTGCATTTATTACAGTACTTCGTGGCCTCGAACCGGGTCGAGCGATGTTCTTGCTTTTTGATTTCGTAGTTCCTCGATAAGCATTCCTGACAAATCAGGGCCACTTTGCCTTTCATATTTATCATCTCACTTGCTTTAATAACTGTATCAAAAAACGTTGGGAATGTCAAGAAAATCATCATTCCAAGTGCATTTTTATCTTGGCTCGGATCCGATCTACGGCATTATAGATTTGTTTGATCTGACAATCGAGACTCTTTGCCGATTCCGCTGGTGTTCGCTTGAGGAGAAACCGCACTCGAAACACCGCTTTCTCAAATTCGGATAGTTCAGAGAGCGCTTGGGCGATCTCTAGTTCCGAATAATAATTACGGTGGGACTCGTCGACGGAATAGTCGATCAGCGCCGCTGCTTTATTCATCAAAAACTTGCCGTAATTTCGTTCCTTCCGATAAAGCGAAATGAGGTGATTTTCCAAATTATGCTCAAAATATCGCGTGAACGTTTTATCATAGTGCTCATCGTACTTGAGGATCGATCGATAGAGCACGATCAAGCCTTCCTGAAATCGATCGTCGAAATCCAGCTTGAGATTGAATTTATGTGCTTTTTTCGCAATCAACAGCCGATACTT
>JAAYZB010000045.1 GCA_012515085.1 Acholeplasmataceae bacterium | reverse complement strand
GGTACTCGAATCAAGATTGTTCCGCAAGCAACTCAATACGTCATTGAGCGTTGGGGAAGTTATTTCACCACATGGAATGCCGGATTGCATTTTCTCTTTCCGTTTATCGATCGTATCAAGAGGACTTGCGGCCCCAGAGGTCAACTGACAGATATTATTATCTTAAAAGAACAAGTATTGGACTTTCCACCTCAAGCGGTTATTACCAAGGATAATGTGACGATGCAGATCGATACCGTTGTGTTCTTACAAATCACTGATGCGAAACAATATGTGTACGGTGCGGAAAATCCCGGACTATTGATTGAACATTTAACCGCGACGACGCTTCGTAACATCATCGGCGAATTGGAACTGGACCAAACTTTGACGAGCCGAGACTTGATCAACGAAAGAATGCGCATTATCTTGGATGAGGCAACAGATCCATGGGGAATCAAAATCAACCGTGTTGAACTGAAAAATATCATTCCGCCAAAAGAAATCCGTGAAGCCATGGAAAAACAAATGCGCGCTGAACGGGAACGTCGTGAATCCATTCTAATTGCGGAAGGAAAAAAAGCAGCCAACGTTTTGGAGGCCGAAGGTGAGAAGGCAGCCGCGATCTTAAGGGCAGAAGCCAAAAAAGAAGCGGCCATCCGCGAAGCGGAAGGCCAAGCGGAAGCCATTCTCAAAGTACAGGCAGCCACCGCTCAAGGTTTGGAATTGATCAAGAACGCCAAAGCAGATCACGCCGTGTTGACTTTGGAAGCTTATAAAGCTTTTGAGAAAGTCTCGAATGGGCAAGCAACCAAAATCATTATCCCCTCTGAACTTCAAGGAGTGGTCGGATTGGCTTCCGGTCTTATTGAAGCATTAAAAGATCCTGCAAAAAAATAAACAAATTGGTTCTAAAAACAAAACCGATCCGGATTTCCTCCGATCGGTTTTTTTAAACTAAAATTCGCAATTCTTCGGTGTGCGGGGAAAAGGAATGACGTCGCGGATATTATCAACACCGGTCACATACATCACCATCCGTTCCAGTCCCATTCCAAATCCGGCATGAGGTGTGCCGCCATAACGACGCAAATCCAGATACCACCCCAACTCCTTGTCATCGACATGCATTTCTTTCATGCGCTTTTCCAAATAGTCCAATCGTTCCTCGCGCTGGGAACCGCCAATCAATTCCCCTGCTCCCGGCACCAACAGGTCCATTGCCGCCACAGTCTGATGATCATCGTTCATTCGCATGTAAAAGGCTTTGATGTCCTTCGGCCAGTCAATAACAAAGACCGGTCCATTAAAATGCTTAGTTAAATATTTTTCATGTTCGGTGGCGAGATCCTCGCCGAATTGTGGTTCGTTTTCAAACGCGGTTTTTGCGTTTCTTAATACAGTAATAGCATCTTTATGTGTCACGATGTGAAATTTTGAATGAAATACTTTTGTTAGTTTTTCTTTCAAGCCTTTTTCAACAAATTGGTCAAAAAAAACAATTTCCTGAGGACATTCCGTCAAAACGACATCGATGATGAATTTTACCATGGCCTCAGCTATTTCCATATCCTTAGACAAATCCGCAAACGCGAATTCCGGTTCAATCATCCAAAACTCGGAGGCGTGGCGCAACGTGTTTGAATTTTCCGCACG
>JAAYZB010000044.1 GCA_012515085.1 Acholeplasmataceae bacterium | reverse complement strand
CTCGTGGATGCAAATCACCACGCTCAGGATCAATAAGAATAAAAGAATGTTTCCAACGGTGGAAATGAAACTCAGTGTGATCATCGATGTCACTCCTTCGGGGGGTAAACGCGAGAAATAATGGCAGCTTTAACGGCTTTATCCAGCGCAAGCAGTTCGTCGAGCGTTGGATTGTTTTGATTATCCCATTGTATCAACGCTTGGGTAATGATTGTTTCAATATCTAAAAAATCAATCCGCTCTTCCAAGAAGAGTTGAACCGCAGCTTCGTTTGCGCCATTAAGCACACAAAGTGCCGTTCCTCCCTGACGATAAGCGGCCAATGCGACATCCACAAGGGAAAATCGCTTTCGATCCAAAGCCTCAAAATGCAGTTGCTTGAGTCCTACGACATCCAATAAGGGCACATTGGTTGGCAGTCTCTCTGGATAGAACAACGCATAGCTGATCGGAAGAAGCATATCCGGCATCGCGAGTTGCGCTTTGAGCGATCCATCCGTAAACTCCACCAGCGCATGCACAATGCTTTCCGGATGCAGGATCGGATTGATCGTATCGATCGGCAAATCATAGAGCGTCGCCGCTTCGATCAGTTCAAATGCCTTGTTCATCATCGTCGCAGAATCGACCGTGATTTTTTTGCCCATTTGCCAATTGGGATGCTTCAGACAATCTGCCAATGTGACCGTTTTTAAGTCAGCACGGCTTTTATCTCGGAACGCACCGCCACTTGCGGTGATGTATATCCGACGGATAGTGGCGGGGTCTTCGCCTCTCAGGCATTGCCATATGCCGGAATGTTCCGAGTCGATCGGAAGCAGTTTCGCTTTTGTTCTCTCTTGTATTTGTTTGATCAACGCCCCGCCCACCACCAACGATTCCTTATTGGCGAGCGCCACATCGCGTCCGATTTCCAGTGAGGCGATCGTTGGCTCCAGCCCGGCGATACCGACCAGTGCATTGACCATCAATCCATCAGCGGATTGAGAATCATAGGTTGCGGCCAAACGTAACCCGGCTTCGCCTGAGCCCACTTCCAGCCAGGGGAATTCCCGTTTCAACTGGTCCGCATCGCTTGGTTCTTTGACCGACACATATGCCGGATGAAAAGCCTTGATCTGCTCGCGAATCACATAAATCCGATTCGCACAAGCGAGTGTCCGGACTCGGAATTTACCGGGATTATTTTGAACGATGGCGAGTGTTTGGGTTCCGATCGATCCGGTTGACCCCAATAGATAGAGATCCTTCATCTAAAACACCTGCACCAAAGGAAAAATGGATTCAATGAACAACCCGATGACCATTAAATTGGCCGCAATAAACATCCACGAATCAAACCGGTCCAAAATGCCACCATGTCCTGGAAGCAGATTCGAAAAGTCTTTGATGTCGTGATTTCGCTTGAATTTAGATGCGACCAAATCACCTACTTGAGCCAAGAAAGAAAGTCCAAACGACAAGAGCAACGTCACATAATCGGGAAATGGGAAAACAGCCAACAGAATCGCAAACAAGCCCCCCGCTCCCCCACCAATTACCAATCCGGCGACGGCTCCTTCCACGCTTTTCTTCGGACTGATTTTGACTGCCAGCCGATGGCGACCAAAACGAATACCGAAGAAATAAGCCGAGGTGTCGGTCAAGATCGCGATCAACAACACTGTGATGAGTAGCATGCGGCTCTGATAGTGACAAAACGCCAGTCCCAGAAATCCCAATCCGCAATAAAGCATGGTCAGGAGTAGATTGCCACAATCCGGGGTCGATAATTCCGGAATAAAGATGAATAACGTCATCACAAACAGCGAGGTGAAGAGCAAATAGAGTCCAAGCATCCTTAGCGGAATAATGTCGGTCAAGGCCAAATAGCCAACGATATAAAACCCGACTGTCAATAAGATCGCCAAGAGATCCACTGTCAAGGGAAGCGGATGTTTTTTTTGAAGCATTTTTCGGAATTCATAGGCAGCGATTGCCGCCAATATTCCCGATGCAATGGCAAACAAATGAAAATGATGACCAAAAATGACGAGTGGGATCAAGACGGCGGCCAAGATGATGGCCGTCACAATTCGTTGTTTCATCCGCAAATTATCCTTTCACCTGGCCGAAGCGCCGATT
>JAAYZB010000043.1 GCA_012515085.1 Acholeplasmataceae bacterium | reverse complement strand
TTAAAGAGAGTGTTCAATTTTATCGTCGCCCCTTCCAGCAATATCGCTCTTTTGTCACTCTATTATTATTTATATCATAAAACCGCTTAAATAGCATTTTAATCTGATAATTTCTCACAGAAATATTGTTGACAATAATAAGGATATCGGCTAAACTGTAAAAGGCAGTGCCCCGATATTCTCTCTTAATATGATAATGTTTATTTTTATTATTGACTTATGCCCGATATGCGCTCTGCCAGCAATTAAAACATAATAAAGGAGATTTGTGTTCAATGCAAACAGAAACGATTGTTCAACGTTTCCCAAAAGCCGATGATTATCTGCTTGAAATCCTGCTTGCGGTTCAAAACAACAACCCCGAACATTACTTGCCGGAAAAGGACCTGCACTATATTGCCGAATATTTAGGCATACCGGATAGTCGAGTGAGTGGGGTGGTTGATTTTTACACGTTTTTCTCGACAAAACCACGAGGTAAATACATCATTCAAGTCTGCGACAACGTTCCTTGTCGGATCCGTCATTCGCAAGTGGTCATTAACACTTTGGAAAAAATGCTTGGTATCCATTTCCATGAAACCACAAGCGATGGATTGTTCACGCTCGAACCGACCAGTTGCCTTGGCCATTGCGATGAATCGCCGGTGATCCGTATCAACGATGATGTTTATACAAATCTCGACTCCGAGAAAGTGACAAAGATCATACAGAAATATCAAGCTCGGGAGGAAAAGAAATGATTACTCAACCTTTGATCACCAAACGCTGTGGTAACATCGATCCTCTCCAAATTGATTCCGCACTCAAAGCGGGCGCGTATTCCCTTCTCCAAAAAGTGCTGGATCTCTCAAGACTTCAGGTGATTGAGGAAATCAAAAACTCCAAAATCCGCGGACGTGGTGGTGCTGGATTTCCCGCCCATATCAAACTGATGAGTTTATACCAAGAAAATAGTCCCCAAAAATACCTTGTCTGCAATGCGGATGAAGGTGAGCCAGGAAATTTTAAAGATCGTTATTTGATGGAACATGATCCTCACTTGATTATCGAAGGTATGGCGATCGCGGCCTATGCGGCCGGCACCTCCCGTGGATATATCTACATTCGCGGAGAATACCAAAAATCGATCGAGATCATGAAACAAGCAATCACCCAGGCATCCGCAAAAGGTTTCTTGGGTTCACAAATATTGGGAAAAGATTTTTCTTTTCATTTGGAAGTCCGTTCGGGAGCTGGATCCTACGTGTGCGGTGAAGAATTCAGTCTCTTGGAATCTTTGGAAGGAAAAGCCGGTCGGACGCGAGTAAAGCCACCGTTTCCAACCGTCAAAGGACTCTTTGGCTATCCGACATTGATCAATAACGTGGAGACTTTTGCAAACTTCCCCATCATTATGGATCTTTCTGGCGCAAGTTATGCCAAAATCGGCACGCCAAGTTCGACAGGCACCAAACTTCTCAGCCTGTCGGGAAACATTCAAAACCGTGGCGTCTTCGAGGTGCCGTTTGGTATTCCGTTCCGCAAGATCATCGACGAATTAGGTGGTGGCATCCCCGAAGGACGACAGTTAAAAATGGTCCAATTGGGGGGAGTATGCGGCCCAATCATCCCAGAGTATCTCATCGATATGATTGTCGATTACGAACGCTTTGAAGTGTTCGAATCCAAAACCGGAGCCGGCGCGATCATCGTGATCGACGACAGCCAAGACTTATTTGAACTGCTGGCAAACATTTCTGATTTCTTTGCTCACGAGTCTTGCGGAAAATGCACCCCTTGTCGCGAAGGACATGCTCAAATCCGGAAAACTCTCGATAAGTTCATCCATTATCAAGCCTGTGAAAAAGATCTGATCTCCCTTGAATCCCAAGCGCGAATCATGCATCAAACATCGCTGTGCGGATTGGGACAAAGTGCTCCCACTTCGATCATATCGGCACTCTACTTCTTCCGCAATGCGTTCTTTGACCGCATCAACGCATCCAATTGTCAGGAGGTATCCGCATGATTCGCTTAACCATCAATAATCAACCCATCATAGCTGATGAAAATAAAACGATTTTAACCATCGCCAAAGAAAACAATATCCACATCCCGACCCTATGCCATTACTCCGATCTTGGAATTCATTCGGAATGCCGGGTATGCGTGGTCGAGATCGATGGTCAAAAAGGCCTATCCACCGCATGTTCGACTTTTCCGAAAGACGGCATGGTCATCAAAACCAATTCTCCGAGAGTAATCAACTCCCGTAAAAACACGGTAGAGCTCTTATTGTCTAATCACGATGCTTCTTGTACTACTTGTGTCAGAAATATGCACTGTGAACTGCAAACACTTGCCAATAAACTCGGAATTGAAGAAAAACGCTTTGAATCCGTTCTTGATATTAAAGAATTGGATCTGTCCACCCCCTCCATTGTTCGGAATCCCAATCGCTGCATCAAGTGTGGCCGCTGCGTGGAAGTCTGCCGTAGCGTCCAAGGAATGTCGGTATTGGATTTCCACGGACGCGGGCAAGACATGAGTGTCGGCCCGGCCTATCATCATCTCTTGGCCGATGTCTTCTGTACATATTGTGGTCAGTGTGCCAATGTTTGCCCCGTCGGCGCTATTATGGAAAAAGACAACACCGACGATGTCTGGGAAGCAATTC
>JAAYZB010000042.1 GCA_012515085.1 Acholeplasmataceae bacterium | reverse complement strand
GTAGTAACATCCGGTTCAGTAGTGACATCCGGTTCAGTAGTTAATTCGGGCTCAGTAGTCTCTTCTTCTTGGTAATCTTCGATTTGACTCTGGCGATCACGCCTTCTTTGTTGCATTTGATTGCGGTAAGCAGCTACCTCGGATTGATGCATTTGCCGACGATTTTGGTTTTCCAACTGTTTTTCTGCACGGAAAGCTTCACCATCTTGTTGGTATGCAAGTCGCAGTTCGCTGAGCGCATCATGGAATTCATCTTTGAGCAGTTCGAGTTCCGCGATTTTTTCAGTAGCATCGCCTTCTTCAGCTTCGATTGTTTCAATCTCTGCTTCCAAAGCTTGAATTTGGGGTAGATACTCCTCTTTTAAGAGATCTCTTGCTTCGAAAAACTGAGTTTTGAGTTCTGTCACAATCATTTTCTTTTCCGCGTTCTTGTCTTTGATAATTTGGATCAGATCCTGTTTGTCCATCGTCAAGGCTGTTTCAAGCGTCAGCGTATCGTCTGCTTCAACGGCACGATATGCCATTCTTAGGAACCCGACGGTGACTCCGAATGTTTCCGCTTCATCGATCAAATCTGTGTTTTCTTTAGCAACGGCTTTCCCGAAAATACCTTTATTCTGGAAAGAGTTGTTGACATTGTCACGAACTTTATTCTGAATTCGTTCGTTCTCACATCCGACCTCGACTACAGCGTCCTCGGTGTCCGGATCGATATATCCAAGATCGATCGCTTCATCGATGATTTCATCGACTGCCTCGTCCACCGGCTTGTTTTCCAGTGCTAAGTTCAAGAGTAGGATTTCACCATCACCATTCATTGCGCTTGTTGCGACTACTTTATCATCGCTATCAAGCACAAGATCAATCGAAGGATTGATATCGATGGTCACATATTCCATTTTCGGAGTGCTATCACATCCAAGCAAGAAGAATCCAAACGCCATTGCCAGACCAATGCTTACCATACTGACTATTTTTTTCATTTTAAAACCCTCCTTTTATTTTGACACCATA
The DNA here is from genome assembly GCA_012515085.1 of Acholeplasmataceae bacterium. Taxonomy (GTDB): domain Bacteria; phylum Bacillota_I; class Bacilli_A; order Izemoplasmatales; family Hujiaoplasmataceae; genus JAAYZB01. The sequence continues at coordinate 4,589 of JAAYZB010000042.1, read as the reverse complement.
TATACGGCTAAGGAGGGTTTGTTTATTGGGAAAAATTTATTTTTTTAAAAAAATCAACATATCTTGATACACATCGTCGCGATCCAATTCGTTGAGAATCTCATGGCGATCCCCGGAATAGAGTTTCATCTCTACGTTTTCAAAACCAGCTTTCTTCAATTGTTGATAAAGAGGCGGGATCGTCTTGCCAAAGTCACTCAAAGGATCTTGGGCGCCGGAGGCAATGAAAATCGGAAGCTTCGGGTTCATCCGCATCCAGTTTTTCTTGAGGGAGATGAACTTGATCCATCGAAACAGATCTCGATTTGCTGAAACGGTCATTGGTTGACCACACATTGGCGAATTGTGATAATACTCCTGGATGGCTTCATCTTTGGTCAGCCAGCCTTCGTCAAGGCCTTGAATGAGTCCTGCTTTGCGGGCTTTGGATGCCAAAGAGCCAATTGCCATATTGTCGATGAGTTTAGATAAATGGCGAGGGCCTTTGAAAGAAATAATCAAATTTGCGAGAAAAATGCCCATCGACATCAATCCGGGTGCATAGAGAGCCGTGCCGCTCCAAATCGCTTTTTTATAGTCGTTCGGGAAATCGATCACTAATTTTCGTGCTAAGAAAGAACCCATGCTGTGACCAATAACCATCAAATCGATATTCGGATATTTTTCTTGAACATAGTCTTTGACCAACAGAACGGATTCATAGGCCAATTGATCGCCGTTTTTATCGGCAAAATGAGCATAGTCATTCGTTGGAGAACTGAGACCGTGTCCTAAAATATCACAACCCACCACGACGTATCCAGCTTTATTCAAAAACTCAGCGAACAAACCATACCGGGCAAAATGCTCAACTGCTCCGTGGATGATTTGGATGACGCCGATTGGGGAAGATTTGGGTTCATAGATGTACACATGAATCTCATTTCGTTGTGAATCAAAAAGCGACATTTTTTTCATAGTCAACTTTCCCCCATTCAAAATTGATTGTTATATCTCACTGTTTTAATTATACCATCCCACGTTTCTTTTCAACAGCATATTTGTTATAATGAGTTTCAAGAGGTGGAAATCATGGAAAAATATATCTTGGCAATCGATCAAGGAACCACATCCTCTCGAGCGATTGTTTTCAATCGAAAAGGACAGATTGTCTCTCAAAGTCAACGCGAATTTCCCCAATCTTTTCCGGAACCGGGGATGGTGTTACACGATCCCAAAGAAATTTGGGATTCCGTATCCTCTTGTATTGGTGAATGTTTGGTCAAGGCAAAATTGCAGCCATCACAAATTGCATCGATCGGTATCACTAATCAACGAGAAACGACAGTGATCTGGGATCGAGCCACAGGAGAACCGATTTATCCGGCCATAGTTTGGCAAAGCAAACAGACGAGCGACTTATGTGAAGAGATGAAAGCGAAGGGGTATGAGCCCATTGTCCGTCAAAAAACGGGGCTGTTGATCGATCCTTATTTTTCTGGAACAAAAGTAACCTGGATTTTAGATCACGTCAAGAACGCCCGTAAACAGGCCGAAGACGGGAAATTGTGTTTTGGGACAATCGACTCTTGGATTATTTGGAATTTGACGGATGGGAAAATTCACGTGACTGATGTTTCAAATGCCTCTCGGACACTTTTATTCAATATTTTTGAGGAGAGATGGGATCCAGAACTCTTAACGATATTCAATGTGCCGGAAGCCATCATGCCAAAAGTGGTCCCATCGTCGGGGACAGTCGGACATACTGCAAAGAATGTGTTTTATGGATTTGAAATTCCTATATCAGGGATTGCGGGGGATCAACAGGCTGCATTGTTCGGTCAGACGTGTTTTAACGTTGGAGACGTCAAAAACACGTATGGCACCGGCTGCTTTATGTTGATGAACACCGGAGAGAAACCGGTGTTGTCAAAAAAAGGGTTGTTAACGACGATTGCTTGGAAAATCGGGGGTAAAACTACCTACGCTTTGGAAGGATCCATTTTTGTTGCTGGATCGGCAGTTCAATGGTTGCGTGATGGTCTCAAAATTATTGACCATTCTCCAGATACGTGTTCGTTTGCCAAGGCGTGTGAGTCCAATTTGGGAATCTATTTTGTACCTGCGTTTGTTGGACTAGGAACTCCATATTGGGAAAAAAATGCAAAAGGGGCGATTTTTGGAATTACTCGAGGGACAAAGCGGGAACATTTAATCCGAGCAACGTTGGAATCAATTGCCTATCAAACAAAAGATGTGATTGAAGTCATGGAAATGGAATCGAAAATCCGACTTAATCGCTTGAGAGTGGATGGTGGGGCGTCGGAGAACGATTTTTTGATGCAATTTCAAAGCGATATTTTGAATGTCTACATTGATAAGCCAATTACGAGTGAAACTACGGCCCTTGGGGCAGCCTATTTAGCTGGTTTGGCCACAGGCGTTTGGAAACTTGACGAGATCAAACAAATGTGGGGTGTTGACAAGATGTTTCGTCCGAGCATTTCTGAGAAATGCCGAAACGATCTCTACAATGGTTGGAAAAAGGCCGTTAATGCTTGCATGCAATTCAAATAGAAAAATACGTGCATTTTTACAAATATTGCGCTATAATAAATAAAAGAGATTTGGAGTGATGCGTTTGTGCAAGAAAAACTGAATCAATTTAACCTGTTGAAGAAAAAAAGTGAAAAGCAAGTCGCTATTGGCCTGGTCATCATCGTTGTAGCAACTCTGTTATTTTTGACGATGTCCTCAGTCGGTAGTGAAGAATTGGGCCAGATGCTTGGCATTATCGTTGGCTTGATTGGTGGAATAGTCGCCCTCGTTGGCGCTGCTGGTTTCTCAAAAGTCAAACGAACATTCAAGACAGAAGTGCTCTCTGCGTTCTTTTCCGAGGTTATCCCGGGGACGGATTATATTCCTGATCGGGGGCTCGCACCGGTGGAGGTGTATGCCACAGAGTTTTTAAAACGTGCGGACCGTTTTCATTCAGAAGACCTATTGAAGGGAAAGCTGGATGATGTTGATTTTTTATCAAGCGATGTCCGGTTGGAAGAAAGGCATGTTCAACATACCAAAAATGGTACTCGTGTCTATTACGTTCCTTACTTTGTTGGTCGAGTCTTTCGATTCACCTTCAATAAAGAATTCGAAGGTTATTTGCAGGTGTTGGAAGCTGGGTCGCCACTTACCAATCGAGATTTTCAAAAAGTCGAATTGGAATCCATAGATTTTAACAAGAAATTTAAGACGTATGCAACTACCGAACTCAGCGCTTTTTATGTGCTCACACCCGATATCATGGAAGCAATTTTTGAACTCGAGAAACGCAACCCTGGTCGAATCGGATTGTCTTTCGCCGGAGAAAATTTATATATTGCGATCAATAATAACAAAAATACGTTTGAAATCAAGATGTTTCGAACAATCGACAATGCGATGATGGAAGGGTTCAAAAACGACCTGATGGTCATCAAGGATTTTATCCACACGCTCAAGTTGAACACGAAAATATTTAAAAGAAAATAATAGGAGGATTGAAATGATCACATTATTGGCAGGAGGATGGATTGCGGCCATAATAATTGCAGCGGTTATTCTCATCATCATCGTATGGTACATCGGCGTCATGAATCAACTCCGTCAATTGGAACTGAAAGTCCATGAAGCGGAATCCGGTATCGACGTCGCATTAACGAAGCGTTTTGATATGCTTACCAAAATGCTGGAAACGACCAAAGGCTATGCCAAACACGAAGCGGAAACCTTGGAGAATGTCGTCAAATGGCGCCAAGGCATTCCTCAAAACGCAACACTCAAAGAAAAAGAAGATTTCTTAGGGCAGTTAAACCAAGTCGCTTCGGGAATCAATGTTGTGGTGGAGAAGTATCCGGATCTGAAAGCGAACACCGTATTCTTGGAACTTCAGTCCGCTGTAGCCAATACGGAAGAACATCTGCAAGCAGCAAGACGGCTATATAACGCCAATGTCACTCGGATCAACCATATTATCGTCACTTTCCCACAAAGCATCGTGGCGAATGCGATCCATATGGAGAAAAAACCATATTTCGAAGCGGAAGATCGGAAACGTCAAGACGTCGAATTTAAATTTTAATAATAACACTTTTCCGATTTGTTTCATGAAATGAAACGCACAGAAGTCTTTTTTCTGTGCTTTTATTTTAGCTTGAAGAAATTAATGCTGAAGAAGTGATATCCTGTTGACCAAATCGATATAGGGCAATTAAAAACTCACATCTCGAAGTGGTACAATGAAAGAAAACACAGGAGGATATTATGCTTAATCAATTGATTCTTGTCGGACGACTTACAAGAGATCCCGAATTACGCAAATTGGAAGAAGGAAGAAGTGTTACCTCAATCACGTTGGCTTGTCAACGCCCTTTTAAAAGTGGAGCGACCAATGACTATGAAACAGACTTCTTCAATTGCACTCTATGGAGTGGGATTGCAGAAGCGACTGTGGATTATTGTAAGAAAGGATCGGTGGTTGGCGTCAAAGCACGACTTCAGCAAAACGATTTTCATCAGGATGGGAAGAAAATTTTCAGTTATCCCGAGATCATAGTTGAACGAATATC
>JAAYZB010000252.1 GCA_012515085.1 Acholeplasmataceae bacterium | reverse complement strand
TCCCAGTATAAAAACAAATGCAATTAATAAAACAATCAAGGGGATCCCTTTTCTAAACATGAATGTAATTCTCCTAAGGTATGACATGGGAATATTATATCTTATAATTTTAATAAAATACAATGCTGTCAAAGCTTTTAAATCGATTTTTTACACTATTTTTTTCAACATTGTATATCGATAAAATTGATTTTTATTATACTTGATTCAATAAAAATCGAGGCAGACGCTTATATCAATCATTCAAACAAACGATTGTATATCTTAATATATAAAAATTCGAAATGACCTTTAAAATATTGCGGTTATTATTAGATTTATATTCGCATCCTTTTCTCATTGATTACTTCATGAATTTCTGACAAAAAATTTTTACACTACGAGAATAATAAAAAATCTGTATGATCGTCAACAAGAAAAAAAAGAGAGACCGCCACAAAGGAATCCCTCACACATAACCCCGATTTGCTTATTCAAGTCCTTCTATGATTCGAATGCTTTTACAGTGAACTTAATACGATATATATTAAAAAATACCAACAATTTCAAATCTTCTTCAATTCTGCATATTTTCTTTGAGTTATGATTCATTATCACTAATTCGAATAGATATAATCATCATTATCACCTCGTATTACATCGTGCCAAGAATAATTTATGTATACAATACTTTGTAATACGCGGTTGATAAAACGAAAGGAAACAAAAAAGATTTGAAAGAATATTTCAAATCTCCTAAAATCATTGGTGGAGATGACGGGATTCGAACCCGCGACCTCATACATGCGAAGCATGCGCTCTCCCAGCTGAGCTACACCCCCAGAACACATACTATTTTACCCTAACAATGACGATTCCGCAAACAAAATCGCTCCTTCTTCATCACTTTATTTATTAAAGAAAAAAGCGAGATAAATTCGTCTCGCTCCCATTCGCTTTGATTGCTGGTTCGATCTTTGCTTTTGCACCAATCATTACCGCCCAACAACCCGATTTTTCCCCAATGCTTTTGCCTGGTAGAGTTGCTCATCGACTTGTTGAAGTATGGCTGCAATCGATTCCCTTTTGAATTCGACTACGCCGATACTGGTTGTCACGCGAACTCGCCGATTTGTAAAATGCTTCTCAATATGTTTTCGGATCGATTCCGCTTGTATAATTGCTTCCTTAAGGGGACGTTCCGGCATGATGATTAAAAACTCTTCGCCCCCATAGCGACCACAAATATCCATTTCATTCGAAAACTGCCGCATCACGTTTGCGACTTCCACAAGTGTCTGATCGCCTTCCAGATGCCCCAATTGATCATTGACTTGTTTGAAGTTGTCAAGGTCCAACATTGCTAGTGAAAAAGGAGTTTTCTTTTGTTTGAGTTTTTCCAATGCAAGATACAAGGACCGCACATTATGTAGTTGTGTCAAGGGATCGGTCAATGTCAATTTTTCCAGGCGAAGGTTACTTTCTTTCAACTCGGATTCGATTCGCTTTTGCTCAGTGATATCAAACACGATTCCAGCCACAAATAACGGTTTCCCTTCGGCGTCATAGCGAGTGATCCGACCGCGATCGTAGTACCATTTATATTCTCCTGCTATCGTGCGGATCCGATACTCGCATTCATAGACCGGATGTTTCCCCGAAAGGTGATCTCTCATCGCTTGCATTGATTGTTCATAGTCATCCGGATGAAGTTTCTCGGTAAAAAACTGGTAAGTGATGGGTTCGGTCATGGAAGTAACATCATATCCCAACGTCGTTACTTTTAATGGATTGAAAGTGACCGAGTTCGTCTGAATATCCCAATACCACCGTCCCAGATTTCCAGTCCAAGAAAATTGAAGTTGATCCATCTGTTCTGAATCTTTCCTCAATTCCTGATTCTCCGTCTCAAGTTGTCTGATTCTCTGAATAAGTTCTTGTTTGGAAAGCTGGTCTAGGTTCATAAGACTCCTCCTTGATTTTTTGCATCCTTATTGTAGCATGTCCCTTTTTCGATTTCAACGGTGTCCGGATTTTTACCAACGCATTTAAAAAGGCCGCTGAACGCGACCTTTTATAAGGAACTACTTGTGATTTTTTTCTTTTCCTACCAAAATTCCAGTCACCGGTATGGATAAGAACGCCATCCATGCGACATGCCATGCCCCTAAGAAATATCCCAGCGAGAAAAAAACGATTAACGATAAGAAGGGCATCAAAGCTACTATCTTTCGGCTGCCTTTCACTTTTCGGATGATGGAAACCATGGGAATAAGCAGGAAAATCATCCATAAAAAGCCCCAAGTTTTAAGCCAGATACCAAATCCGATATAGATGATTACAAACAATATCGCGAGAGAAAGTTCCAACCAAGCAAATTTCCCTTCCACTTCCAACTTCACATCATTCATCAGTAGCGATACCGCAAATGGCAACAAAAACACTACCAGGCCAAGACCCCAACGTCCAGAAATGTAGCCAACCAGCAAATACAACCCTATCGTCAAGAGCAATGTCACTTCATAGATGATCCGTTTCTTAACGTCTTTGTGATTCATGATCCCGAGAATGGGAACGATGAAGAACACCAGCCAAGTCGGATGCCAATAGCCAAAATAACCACATATAATAAAGATGATCAAGGCAACAAGCGGTGAGAGTGCTGTCAATGTCTCCCAAAGCCCTTTGTTCTTTGCACTCACAACAATCGAGACAATAGGGATGGCGAGAAAAATCAGCCATGTCGGGTGCCAGATCCCGAGTGAAAATCCGAGAGCGAGGAATATAATGAGCGCAATAAAAGGCGTCATGGCAATCAAGGACCCTTTGCTGCGTCTTGCGACAAACTCAACGACAACCGCAGAAATCGGTGTCATCAAAAATACCATCCATCCTGGGTGCCACTTTTCAAAGCCAAATCCCAGAATAAAGAATATGATGATACTGATAAAAGGCGATAAAGCTACCAATTTGCGTCCGCTTTTCAACCGTTCTTTGCGCTCATATCCTTCCGCCAAATCTTGGACAATAACTTCGGGATTACCGAGAAAATTCTGAACTTCTTCTTCGTTCATGCCTTTCGCAAGGCCATCTTCATACATCCCATCATAATCAGAAACGATATCATCGATTTCCGTCTTGGAGATTTCATACTCCGATAACAATTTTTTGATTTTTGCCAAATATTCCGTTTTCATACGGTTCTCCCTTCCAAAATCCGGAATACGCCCTTCAAAAAGCGATTCCATTCTTTGCGATACTCTTCCATCCGGTCTTTTCCGGATTCGGTGATGCGATAATACTTTCGTGGGGCGCCAATGTTGGTGGCTTCGGTGTAAGTCGAGAAGTAGCCTTGATCGGTCAAACGACGGAGAATCGGATAAATCGTGTTTTCATTCACATCGATATCCTTCGCGAGTGATTCAATCACTTCAAATCCGTACATCGGCTGTTGTTCCACCAAATGCATTACGCACATCTCGATAATCCCTTTCTTGAACTGTGCATTCATGAAATACCTCCGTACTGTGTCATACACACTAATAGTATAAACCATTACTGTGCAAAACACAATACCTAATTTTATTTTTTTTTAAAAATCGTTATCGAAGATTATGTTATAATAGAAAATGTATCAAACCCGGGGGGAAAAATGAAGAAAACTCGGCGGGACCGCCAACAAGATTTCTGGCTCTGGCTCTTGCGCCCTTTAGTTTATCTCTGGATGTCTATGGATGCAAAACGATCGGTCGTCCGCTCTCCGTCGGTCGATTTTCGACGAAGAGAACCTTTTGTCCTCTTGGCAAATCACACCTGCATGTTTGATTTTGTCCATGTACCGATGCGATTTCATAATGTTCCTTTCATTATCGCTTCTCAAACTCTTTTCGCGCAACAACCTGCAAAATTCTTTGTTACACAACTAGCCCATGTCATTCCCAAATCCAAAGGCAAAAGCGATTCTTCGACTATTTTTCGAATCTTCGAAGCCGTCAAAAAAAACTATCCTATTTTGATTTTCCCCGAGGGAGACATCACTTTTTTTGGAGCTACAGGCCATATTGAAGAAGCCACCATGAAACTCATCAAAAAACTGAACTTGGATGTCATTACCTGCAACGTTCGCGGCGGCTATTTCTCTCGCCCACGTTGGGCGATCGGGAAGCGTAGAAACAGGCGATTAGAACTCGTCTACGACCTTGCTATTTCGAAAGCGGATCTCCCAGCACTCTCTATTGAGGACATCGGCCAAATCGTTCATAAACATCTGGCACATGATGCCATCGAATATCAACGACAAGAACGGATTCCACATCCCGGCAGACGCTTGGCAGAAGGAATCGAAAACATTTTGTATATCTGTCCCGAATGTTTGGCTGTGAACTCCTTTAAATCTGAAAGAAACGCGTTTTTCTGTGACCACTGCCACCAATCCGGTCATGTCGATCGCTATGGCTTCCTCCATGGGTTCGCCTTCGACAACCCCCGTGATTGGGATCATTTTCAAAGACAGCATCAAGATATTCTTCTTGCATCACACCTGAACACAACCGGAATGCTCTATTATATCCATCCCGAAACGGAAAGTCATGATCTGATAGGGAAAGTCACCCTAGAATATCGTGAAGGAGCGTTCATTCTTTCCGGTGTTATCCAAAAAAACATTCCTGCAACAGCCATAGAAACTCCGATTCTGACAATCAGACGAAACTTTTCATTTCGTTATGACGATCGCCATTATCTGATCAAATTAGATCAAGGCGGTATGGCTTTTTTACGAATCGCTCAATCCAAATACTAATATTTAGGAGCTTCTCATGCGAAAAAAAACCGGGTTACTACTAATCATCCTGTTATTGATCTATGTTACCATTGCCCTTTTTCCTCGGTTTCCCAACCACAAAGGATCCAATCCGCTTAGACGCGCTAGTGAGATGCCCCTCTTGATTGCCCATGGTGGAGGAAACAAGGAATTCCCTGACAACACGTTAGAAGCCTTTTATCATGCCTATAGCATTGATCCTGGAATGATGCTTGAGACGGATGTCAGTTTGACGAAAGACGGCGTCATTATATTATCACACGATACCACGTTAGATCGAAAGACGAATTTGGTCCAAGCGAGTATCTACGATATTGAGTATCAGACATTGGTTGATCAAGAAGTCGATTTTTCCTATCAAAATCCCGTAACACCCTCTTCTAATGGCTATAACGTGAC